>JAWOHQ010000203.1:0-13189 GCA_046485105.1 Candidatus Competibacteraceae bacterium
CTCGCGCCAGATCAGCCAGTCGGTGATTGTGTCGCCGGGCAAATGCCCGCCCTTCGCCAGCACGGCCGCCGGTCCCAGTTCCAATAGCCGGCGGGCCGCCGACCATAGATCATCGGGCTGAAGAATGGTCAAACCGCCGAGCGCCTCCGCTTCGCGGACGTTGGGCGTAATCAGTCTCGCGCGGGGCAGCAAGCGTTTGAGTAGGGTGTCGCGCGCTGCTGGATCCAGCAGGCAGTCGCCGCCCTTGGCGTACATCACCGGGTCCACCACCACGGGAATGCCTGGAGCTAAATGGTCCAGTACCTCGACCACGGTGTCGATCACGGCGGCATGGTGCAACATGCCAGTCTTGATGCAGTCGGCGCCGAGGTCCTCCAGCACCACGCGCATCTGTTGGGCAATGAAGGCGGGTTCCACCCCGACGATGCCGAAGACGCCCAAGGTGTTTTGCGCGGTCAATGCCGTGATCGCGGTGGTCGCGTAACCACCCAATGCCGTGACGGTTTTCAGATCAGCTTGAATCCCCGCGCCGCCGCCGGAGTCCGAACCGGCTACAATCAAAACCCGCCCACTCGTCGTCATCCGCGCCTCCGGTTCGAGAATTCAAGAAAGCCGCTATCCCTGAAGGCTGACATCTCTTCAGATAGGTGAAAGAATTCGGCCAGCCTACCGCATCGTGGGGGAACCGTGCTTCGAAATTTCCCCGCCTGTGGTAACAATTGCGTAACCTGAAAAAAGCAGGTAGCGTACCGCGCTTTCCACGGACAGCGACGCAATCATCATGCGGATCGAATCCCCCCTATGCTTGTACACCGGCGCGGTGCCGCCCGAGTGGATCGATTACAACGGGCACATGAATGTCGCCTACTACGTGCTGGCGTTCGACCATGCCACCGATGCCTTCATGGACTATCTGGGGATGGGGCAGGACTATCGCGAGCGCCAGCAGTGCTCGACTTTCGTCGTGGAAGCGCACGTCAACTACCAACGCGAACTGGTGGCCGGCGATCTGATGCGCATCACCACCCAATTGCTGGGCTTCGACAGCAAGCGCCTTCACTATTTTCATCACCTGTACCATGCCGGCAAGGGCTTTCTGTCCGCCACCACTGAACTGATGCTGATTCATGTGGATCTGGCGGAGCGGCGCAGCACGCCGATGTCGTTAGCGACCATGGACCGGTTAAGCGCGTTGATGACCTCCCACATCCAATTGCCGCAACCGCCGCAGTCGGGGCGGGTGATCGGGGTACGAGCCAAACATCCCCCGCTCAAATCGGTCGCCCCCGCATTACGCTGGGCGTCCCGATGATCGTCCGCGGGCACGGTGGTTGGTCAGACAAAGGTCAGCGTCAGCATCGGTTCAGTTTCACTGGCTTACCATCCTCGCCATAACGAGTTTATTCGTATGGAGGGATTGATTATGAAAACGCTACCCTTACTGTTGTTGACCGTGGCGCTTGGGGCGCCAGCGGCGGCGCTGGCGGGTCCCCGGGGCGATGCGATCCTGGGCGGCGCGCTCGGTGGGGCGCTGGGAGCAGCCATCGGTTCCGAATTGGGCGGGCGCGATGGCGCGATCCTGGGCGGCGCCATCGGCGGCGCGACTGGAACCGCGCTCACCACGCAACGTTACCAGCGGCCGCGATCCGAAGTCATCTATGTGGATCGGCCCGTCTACTACGGTCCGCGTGATTACGGTCCTCCTCCGTACTACCAGCGCGGTCATTACCAGGGTTATCGCCGGGGTTATCACCGGGGTCATTACAAGCACCGTCCTCGCCATGATTATCGTTGATGGAGAAGAGACGATAAGGCGCCGCTGGTCGGACCAACCCGCCTGCGGCGCTTTTTTTGCGTCAGTAGCGGGGCGCTGGGCGGTTCGGGTAGGGATCATAGTCCGGCGAGTAGAAGTCCGGGGGATAGTGGTCCGGTGGATAATCGGGGCGACTATCCGGCGGCGCATAGGGCTGGGGCGGATAACGGTCCGCCGGGGGAGCGTAGGGTTCTTGGCGTTCCCCAGCGACCCCGGGGGGAGAAGGACGACGGATCGGCGGTTCGTAGGCGCGGCTTTCCTGGCCCTCGACTAGGGGTCGGATATAAATTTCGACCCGGCGGTTCTGTTGCCGGCCTTCCGGCGTGGCGTTGCTGGCGACCGGTTCGCGCTTGCCGCGCCCCTCGGTACGCAACCGGTTGTCGCTGACCCCGCTCGAGGCGAGAAAGCCGGCCACGCTTTCGGCGCGGCGCACCGACAGATCCAGGTTGTAGGCGTCGGAACCGACGCTGTCGGTATGGCCGACGATATAAACCACGGTCTGGTCATATTCACGCAGGGTGCCGGCCACCCGTTGCAGGGCAGGGATGAAAGCGGGTTTGATCGCCGCGCTGTCGAAGTCGAACAGGACTTCGCTGGGCAGATCGAGCCGGAGACTACCATCTTCCAGGCGCTCCACGTTCAGGCCGCGGCGGCGTTCCGCAGCCAACGCCCGCTCCAGGGCTTGCTGTTGTTGATCCATGTAGTTGCCGACGGCGGCGCCGGTCAGCGCTCCGACCGCCGCGCCCACGAACCGGCCGGAGCGAGAGTCGAGTTGGTGACCGATGATCGCGCCAGAAACGGCTCCGACGCCGGCTCCCGCCTTGGTGTGCCAATACGGATCGCCAGCCGTACAGGCGCTTAGGATGAGAATCATGATCGCGATCAGGAATGGACGGGCGAATCTCATGGAAAACTCCTCTCCAAAGCACATTGTGAGGGACCGGTCACCATGATGGAATGCGGTCGTGGATTCACGTTCCAGGTCGCCGGGAACGGAAAAATTGGGGCGGACCAGAACGAATATTTGTTATGCTCGATTGAGTAGCGTCCCAATCTCGACTTCGTATCTGACATCCAATTTTGATGAATTTTGCCCGACACGTCATGCCAGTGCTGGAAAATCGCCTGTCGCCGACGCTGTTTCGTTCCGAATTCTGGCTGCGCTTAGTCGTGGAGGTCGTCAATGTCGCTCTGGTGATCGCGCTAGCGCGCGCCTTGGCGGGGTTGACGCTGGCGTTCCTGTTCGGCCCCCCGCCCCCCGCCGCGAGCATGACCGCGCCGGCGCCGCAGGGATCGCTGGCCGAGCGCGCCAATGCGACCGTCCAGCCACCCATCGATTACGCCGCCATTGGCGCGTGGCATCTGTTTGGTCGATTGGAAGTCGACCGGCCGGTGGAAGCGCCGCCCGTCGCCCTGCCGGTCACGCCGCTCAATTTACGCCTGGTGGGAGTGTTTTTTGTCGAGCAAGGCGACCGGGCTCTGGCGCTGATCGCCGAGGGCAACAATCTCGAACGCGGTTACCGGATCGGCGAGCCGTTACCCGGCGGAGCGTTGCTGGAACAGATTCAGCGCGATCAGATCATCGTGTCCCGTAACGGTCGGCGGGAGGTATTGAATCTGCCGAAGTTAAGCGATGGCGCCAGACCGCCAGCGCCAGCGCCAGAACCAACGCCGCCTGTCGGTATCGAGGCTCCACCCGAGCCGGCCAGTTCCCGGGAGTCCCGGGTGATCGACGCCAGCGCCGTCGCGGATCGCTTGCGCGGAGAAGCGGTGGTTCGACCCCAGGTCTTGGAAGATATCGCTTTCGCCAGCCCCTACGTCCAGAACGGTCAGTTTGTGGGTTTCCGGTTGCGGCCGGGACGCGACGCCCAATTGTTGCGCCAATTGGGCTTGAGCAGCGGCGACGTGATCACCGAAATCAACGGTAGCCGCCTGGACAGTCCGGTCCAGGGTCTGGCCATGCTGCAGGCGGTACTGAACGCCGATCAGGTCGAGGTGCGCGTGCTGCGCAACGGCGCCGAGATTCCCCTGACTTTCTCGTTGGCGGGATCACCCCGCTAACGAGCAGACCGTCCGCGTAACGAATACAATCGACTGACCGATGAGTTTCCGTTGCCGACGTTCTATCCACTGAGTACTCATGACGACGATGACCGATAGGCTGAACCGATGGCTGTTTTCCCACCGACCGGCCGCAAGCCGTCTATTTACAAGCCGTCTATTTACAAGCCGTCTATTTATAGGGGCGCTGTTGCTGGGTTTGATCCTTGCCACGCCGTTGAGCGCCGCTCCGGTGACGCTGAATCTCAAGGATGCCGACATCAATGCCCTGGTGGAGAGCATGTCGGTGTTGACCGGCAAGAACTTCATCGTCGATCCACGGGTCAGGGGTCGGGTGACTATCATTTCCGCCAAGCCGATGGACGAAAAGGAACTCTACGAGGTCTTTCTGGCGGTGCTGGCGGTGCATGGTTTCGCCGCCGTGCCCAGCGATAACGTGATCAAGATCGTGCCGGCGGCCGGCGCCAAGCAGGAGAATATCCCGACCGTGGACCGGCGCGGAGGCGTCGAGTCGGACCAGATCGTGACCCGGGTCATCCAGGTCCAGAACGTCTCCGCCGCCCAGATCGTGCCGATTCTGCGGCCGCTGATTCCGCCGCAAGGCCATCTGGCGGCCTACACGCCGACCAACGTCCTGATCATTTCCGATGCGGCCGCCAACGTCGAGCGGATCGCCAGCATCATCAGTCGGATCGATCTGGCCAGCAACGAGGAAATCGAAATCGTGGCGCTGCGGCACGCTTCGGCCACCGAGATCGTGCGGGTGCTCACCGCTCTGGAGCAGGGTAGAGCCAGGGCCGACCCCGCCGCCGCCGCCAGCGGCATGTTGCCTCGCATGGTGGCGGACGAGCGCACCAACAGTGTTCTGTTGAGCGGCGATCAGGCATCGCGGTTGCGGCTGCGGACCTTGATTACGCATCTGGATACCCCCGTGGATGCCGGCGGCAATACGCAAGTCATCTATCTGCGCTACGCCAAGGCCAAGGATCTGATGACGGTATTGCAGGGAGTCAGCAGGAGTTTGAGCGCCGAGGCCGCGCGCAACGCGCCGCTGATGCCCGGAGCGCCAGGCGCGCCGGCTGACGCCGGTGGTGGCGGTGGATCTGGTCTGGTGGACATCCAGGCCGACGAGGCGACCAACTCCCTGGTGATCACCGCGCCGCCGGACATTATCCGTTCCCTGCGCTCGGTCATCGCGCAGTTGGATGTGCGTCGCGCCCAAGTGCTGGTGGAAGCGGTCATCGCCGAGATTTCCGCCGAAAAGACCGCCGAACTGGGGGTGCAATGGGTGATCGACGCCGGCAGCGACGGGGTGGTGGGCATCACCAATTTCGATGCTGGAACCTCCAGTCTGGCCAATATTCTGGGGCTGGCCGCGCAACTCGATGGAGGCGAAGTACCGGCGACCGCGGCCACACGAATCCCGCAGGGTCTTCAGATTGGCGTGGGCGACTTCACCGGTAGGAACCGCTTCGGCGCCTTGATCAGCGCCTTGGCCAGGGATGCCGATACCAATGTGCTGTCCACGCCGACTATAGTAACCCTGGACAATGAGGAGGCCGAGATCATCGTCGGCCAGAACGTACCGTTCGTGACCGGCACTTTTACCACCACGACGGGGGGGGAAGGAGCGCAGATCGGCAACCCGTTTCAGACCATCGAGCGTCAGGATGTCGGCATCACCCTCAAGGTCAAGCCGCAAATCAACGAAGGGAATGCCGTCAAGCTGGAAATCGTCCAGGAAGTGTCCAATGTGGTGCCTACGGCCACCGCGCTTACCCAAGGTCCGACCACCAATAAGCGGGCGATCAAGACCAGCGTACTGGTGGAAGATGGGCAAATCCTGGTGCTGGGCGGATTGATCGACGACCAGCTCAGCGAGAGCGCCCAGAAAGTGCCGTTGCTGGGCGATGTTCCCTTACTGGGAAATCTGTTTCGCTACCGCAACACCACCAAACTCCGGCGCAATCTGATGGTGTTTTTGCATCCGGTGATCCTGCGAGAGCCGGCGCAGGCCAGCCTGTACACCAGCGACAAGTACAGTTACATCCGCGCCCAACAACTGGCCGCCCGCGATAAGGGTTACCTCCTTCCCGACACCCAGCCGCCGATGTTGAAGCCCCAGGAGGAAGTCAAGACCCAGGGCACGATCCTCGATTTGCAACCTCCTCAACCTTCGACGCCAGCGCCCGCTCCCCGCGTCCGGGAGCCGGTGGAATTCGGGTTTAACAACCGATGAGTGTCGAATTAGCCTCCGTCATGGTGGGTCGAGGCGAGCATCCGCCGGCTCGTCATCTGCCTTATGCCTTCGCCAAGCGCCATGGCGTGCTGGTGCTGGACGAGACGACCGAGGCGGGTGGGATTCGCGTCGCGTACCGACCGGGCGTCAGTCCCCGCAGTCTGGCGGAACTGCGCCGTTTTTTGGGCGCGCCGTTCCAACCGTCATCAATGCCGCCCGAGCTGTTCGAACGTCTGTTGCAGGACCGCTACGAGGGCGACAGCAACGGCGCGGCGCGGATGATGGAGGATCTGGGCGAGGAGATGGATCTCAATCAGGTCGCCATGGCCCTGCCCGAACCGGAGGATTTGCTCGAAAGCGCCGACGATGCGCCGATCATCCGCCTGATCAACGCACTGCTGACCGAGGCGATCAAGGAGAACGCCTCGGACATCCACATCGAGTCTTTCGAGAATCGCCTGCTGGTGCGGTTTCGGGTGGATGGGGTGTTGCGCGAGGCTTTGCAACCGCCGCGAGCGCTGGCGCCGCTGCTGGTGTCGCGGGTCAAGGTCATGGCCCACCTGGACATCGCCGAAAAGCGCCTGCCGCAGGACGGGCGGATTTCACTCCGGGTCGCGGGCCGACCGGTGGATGTTCGGGTATCGACCCTGCCGACCGGCCACGGCGAGCGGGTGGTGTTGCGGCTGCTAGACAAACGCGAGGGCCGACTGGATTTGCAGCATCTGGGCATGGAGCGCTCCGACGAAACCCGTCTGCTGCGGCTGATTCATCGCCCGCACGGGATTCTGCTGGTGACCGGACCGACCGGCTCCGGCAAGACCACGACCTTGTATGCGGGGCTAACGCAACTCAACGACCGCAAGCGCAACATCATGACCGTCGAGGATCCCATCGAGTATTACCTGGATGGGATCAGCCAGACGCAGGTCAACACCAAGGTCGAGATGACCTTCGCTCGCGGGCTGCGCGCTATCCTGCGCCAAGACCCCGACGTGGTGATGGTCGGAGAGATCCGCGATCTGGAAACCGCCGAAATCGCGGTCCAGGCCTCGTTGACCGGCCACTTGGTGCTCTCGACCCTGCACACCAACAGCGCAGTCGGCGCCATCACCCGCTTGCGCGACATGGGCGTCGAACCCTTCCTGCTGTCTTCGTCGCTGATTGGCGTCCTGGCCCAGCGGCTGGTCCGCAAGCTGTGCCCGCACTGCAAGCAGCTACATCCGGCGACGCCGGCCGACTGCGTGGCGCTGGGCGTCGATCCGACCGCACCGCCGACCCTGTACGCGCCGGTCGGCTGCGACCGGTGCAACCAGTCCGGCTATCGGGGCCGCACCGGCATTTTCGAACTGGTCATGGTGGACGAGACGCTGCAAACCCTGGTTCATGAAGGCAAGGGCGAACAGGAGATGGAGCGCCACGCGCGCCGTTCCAGTCCCAGCATCCGCGACGACGGTCGCCGGCGGGTGCTGCTGGGTGATACCGCACTGGCCGAACTGGTGCGGGTGACGCAGGAAGATTTCCCGGAGATCGCAGGACTGGAATGACGCATCCAGAATCGCAAGTCTTGAAATTTGCATAGAACAGACTCATGCCCGCCTTTCAATACGCCGCACTGGATGAGCGAGGCCGCCAACGCAAGGGTGTGATCGAAGCCGATACGCCCCGGATGGCGCGTCAGTCCCTGCGCGAGCGTGGCCTGAATCCGTTGAACGTCGAGGAAGTCGCCGGCCGCGAGCAACGGGGTGACCGCCCGTGGTGGCGCGGGCGGATGCGGATCAGCCCGACCGATCTGGCGCTGATCACCCGGCAACTGGCGACGCTGGTCGGCTCCGGGCTACCGCTGGAAGAAGCCTTGGGCGCGGTGGCGCGGCAGGCCGAGCGGACGCGCTTGAGTGGCTTGCTGCTGGCGGTGCGCGCCCGGGTGTTGGAGGGCCATACGCTGGCGACCGCGCTGGGCGATTTCCCCCAGGCGTTCCCGGAGTTGTACCGCGCCACCGTGGCTGCCGGCGAGCAGTCCGGCCATCTGGATGTGGTGTTCGAACGGCTGGCCGATTACACCGAGGCCCGCCAGCAAATGCGCCAGAAAGTCAGCCTGGCGTTATTCTATCCCTTGCTGTTGACCGGGGTGGCCATTCTGATCGTCGCCGGTCTGCTGACCTACGTGGTGCCGCAGGTGGTGCAGGTGTTCAGCAGCCTCAACCAACAGTTGCCAGCGCTGACCCGGGGTCTGATCGCGCTGAGCGACTTTCTGCAACGCCATGGGTGGGTGGTCTTGACCGGGCTGGCGATCGGCGCGGTCGCCTGGGTTCAAGCGCTGCGGCGGGTCGGCTTCCGCCGCCGGGTCCATCAGGCGTTGCTGCGGTTACCTTTACTGGCGCGGCTGGTCCGCGGGACGAATACCGCCCGCTTCGCCCGGACGTTCAGCATTTTGATGGCCAGCGGGGTGCCGGTGCTGGAGGCGCTGCGGATTTCCGCGCAGGTGTTGAGCAATCTGCCGATGCGGGAAGCGGTGGAGCAGGCGGCGGCCCGGGTCAAGGAGGGCGCCAGCCTGCAAAAAGCCATCAGCGCCAGCGGCTATTTCCCGCCGATGACCGTGCAATTGATCGCCAGTGGCGAGGCCAGCGGGCGGTTGGAGAATATGTTGGAACGGGCGGCGGCGCAGCAGGAGCGCGAAACCGAGACCCTGATCGCCGCGCTGCTGGGGATTTTCGAGCCGGTGCTGATCCTGCTGATGGGCGGCGTCGTGTTGGTCATCGTACTGGCGATCCTGCTGCCGATCTTCGATCTCAATCAACTGGTGCGCTGAGCTGCCGCTTACGGCAGCGCCGTCCAGTCCACCGCGCGGTGATCCAGGCCGCGCTGGCGTAACGCCCACAGGGGCGACAACTCCCGCAAGCGATTCACGGCCATCGTCACCGCGTGGGCGGTATGGTTGATTTCCGCGTCCGTGGTGTAGCGGCCCAGGCTGAAACGCACCGCGCCGCGCGCCCGGAACGCGTCGCATCCCATCGCCCGCAGTACGTGCGAGGGTTCGTGGCTGGCGGAGACACAGGCGGAACCGGTGGCTACCGCAAGGTCCGGCAGCGCCGCCAGCAGGGCCTCGGCGGCGATGCCGGTGAAGCTGACGTTGAGAATGCCGGCGACGCGGCGCTCGGGGTGCCCGTTCAAGACTACATCGTCCAGCGCCGCCCAGGCTTGCCAGAGCCGGTCGCGCTGGTTCCGAATCCGGGCCTGTTCGCTGGCCATGGTCTCGCCGGCGATCCGACAGGCTTCGCCCAGGGCGACGATTTGATGGGTCGGCAAGGTGCCGGCCCGCAGGCCGCGCTCCTGACCGCCGCCGTACAGCAGCGGCTCCAGCCGGACGCGCACCGGATGTTGCCGGACGTAGAGCGCGCCGATGCCCTTGGGACCATAGAACTTGTGAGCGCTGAGACTGAGCAGGTCCACCGGCAGCGTCCGCAGGTCGATCGGCAGTTTGCCAGCGCTCTGGGCGGCGTCGACATGCAGCAGGATGCCCCGTTCGCGGGTGAGGTCCCCAATGGCGGCCAGATCGTGAATCACGCCCGTTTCGTTGTTGACCTGCATCAGTGAGACCAGCCCGGTGTCGGGCCGCAGCGCCGCAGCGACTTGTTCCGGCGGAATCAGACCATCCGGCTCTGGGTCCAGCCGGGTGATCGCGCAGCCTTCCCGTTCCAGGCGCCGGCAGGCATCCAGGACGGCCTTGTGTTCGGTGTTGCTGGTGATCAGGTGACGGCGCTGGCGGGCATGGGCGCGCATGGCGCCGAACAGCGCAAGGTTATTGGCCTCGGTGGCGCCAGAGGTCCAGAAGATTTCGCGGGGCTCGGCGCCGAGCAGGGCGGCGACTTGGGCGCGGGCGTTTTCGACCGCATGCGCCGCCACGCGGCCGAAGGGGTGAGTCGTGGAGGAGGGGTTGCCAAAAATCCCGTCACGGGTGAGATGGTGGCTGAGTAAAGCGGCGACCCGGAGATCGACCGGCGTGGTCGCCGCATAATCCAGATAGATCGGCGACTCCATCCCGTGGTTACGGGATGGACCGGTTGGGCCAGCCACCGCTACATCAGGACGGGTGCGATGAAGGATTCCGAGGAACGCTCGCGCCGACGCGAATTACTCTGGTAATGCGGCAGCATGTCGTAGACCGCCGGGTGTTCGACGAACTGCGCCAGCGTGATCCCTTCCAGGAAGTTGAAGATCTGTCGGCTGAGATCGGTCCACAACTTGTGGGTCAAACAGCGCTGGCCGTTTTGGCAGTTTTCGTTGCCGCAGCAACGAGTCGCATCCAGCCGTTCGTCCACCGCGCTGATGATGGTGGCGACCGTGACCTGATCGGGCGAGCGCGCCAATCGATAGCCGCCGCCGGGGCCACGGACGCCTTCCACTAGACTGTTCTTGCGCAGCTTAGCGAACAATTGCTCCAGGTAGGACAGCGAAATTCCCTGGCACTGGGAAATCTCGGCCAGGGTGACGGGACCCCGTTTGTCGTGAATGGCCAGATGCAGCATGGCGGTGACCGCATAGCGGCCTTTGGTTGAAAGTCTCATGGCATTACCCTGCTGGTAAGGTTTTCTGGGAAGTGAATTCCTGACTATTGCTTAAGGAAACTATATTAACCCAGCGGGGTAGTCAACTAATCCGGCAAAATTTTAAGGCTTATATCCCGGGTCAGACTTTTTGTCGCTGATTCAAACTGAGCCTGTGGGTTGGTCGGAAAACCGATGACCTTGCCGCAAACAGTAGGTTAGCCACTTGAAGAGAAAGCGGTTGATCCGCCAGCGGGCCAGGAGTGGCGCAATGTCCGTCCGCGAAGGGTTGGAAATATCAAGGCAAAATGCCGAATGGTGTCGTGGTTGGGCGGCCATCACTTCGGCCAGGCGAGCGTCGTGGTAGATCCGGATGCGGAGATTGGGTTCGGCGATGGCCGTCCCATGATCTCGGCCGAATTGGTAGGTCAGGATGATCTCGCTGGTATAGCGGCAACGCTCGACCATGCGCAGGTGTAGATCGAGACCGCCGGGCACCCGTGATATTCGCGATATCGATGTCGGTGGCATGATCGGTAGTAGGCGGCGGATATTGATGTAGTTGCGCTCGTACAGATCCATCAAAGCCGAGAAGGCGCCGGGAGTGTCGTGCGCGATGAGTTCGGCGGGAGGATGGCGGAGCAGGATCATGGGTTCACGCGCCAGGCAACGGAAGATTTTCCAATCGCCAACCCGTTGCGTCGTGACGCAGCACGCTGCCCTGAAGATGCCAGTCGCCCAAGACGGTCCGTCGGGTGGGGCGACCGTCCAGTGTCCACTGGTGAACGGCCGGGCGGTGGGTGTGGCCATGGATCAGGTGGTGAACGCCGAAGGCGCGCAACGCGGCGTCCACGGCCGCCGGATTGACGTCGGTGATCTCGGCGGCTTTTTGGCGGGTGGCCTGTTGGCTGGTTTCCCGCAGTTGACCGGCCAGCGCCCGCCGCTGCGCCAAGGGCAGCGCCAGAGTTTGCGCCCGCCAGGCTGGATCGCGGACGTTGGCGCGGAATTTTTGATACTCGGTATCGTCGGTGCAGAGCGTGTCGCCATGCATCAGCAGGATGGGCTCGCCGGCCAGTTCGATGACCGTGGTTTCCGGCAGCAATTGCATCCCGCTGGCGGCGGCGAACCGCGGGCCGAGCAGAAAATCCCGGTTGCCATGGATGAAGAATATCGGTACCCCGGAACCGCTCAGGACGCGCAGCGCATCGGCAACCACGCGCCCGGGTTCCGCGTCGTCGTCATCGCCGACCCACGCCTCGAACAGATCGCCCAGAATGTACAGGGCCTCGGCCCGCCGAGCGCGCCCTTGGAGAAAGTCCAGGAATAGCGCGGTGATGGCGGGTCGGGCCGGCTCCAAGTGTAGATCGGAGATGAACAACGTGGCCACGGTCGTCACTCGTCGACGATTTCAACTTGCGTGATGAGCACTTCTTCGACCGGGACGTCCTGATGGCCGCGCCGGTTGGTGGTCGGCCGTTTGGCGATGGCTTCGACGACGTCCATGCCCGCCGCGACTTGGCCGAAGACGCAATAGCCCCAGCCCTGGCTGGTCGAGTTGCGGTAGTCGAGAAAGTCGTTGTCCTTGAGATTGATAAAGAATTGCGCGGTGGCGGAATGGGGGTCGGCGGTGCGGGCCATGGCAACCGTGCCGCGCAGGTTCTTGAGACCGTTTTCCGCTTCGTTTGGGACCGGAGCGCGGGTCGGCTTCTGGTTCATATCCTTTTCGAGACCACCACCCTGGATCATGAAATTGGGGATGACGCGATGGAACAGGGTGCCCTCATAGAATCCATCACGGGCGTATTGGAGAAAATTGGCGGTGGTGGCCGGAGCGCGGTCGAGATCGAGATCGATGCCGATGACGCCGAGCGAGGTGTGCAGGTTGATCATGGGATAGACTCGACTGGATTAGGGCCGCGCAGCGGGAACGCCGGGTGACGCGGGAGTTTCGGGGTCTGGGGAGGGGAGCAGGGTCACGGATTCGATGACCACCGGGGTGGCCGGCACGTCGGCAAAGCGTCCGCCCGGTCCCCCGCGCCCCGTCGGAACCCGGCGGATCTGATCCACGACGTCCATGCCGTCGATGACCTTGCCGAATACCGTGTAACCCCATCCCTGGGGGGTAGGCGCCCGGTGATCCAGGGCCGGATTATCCTGGACGTTGATGAAAAACTGGGCGGTGGCGGAGTGGGGGTCGCCGGTGCGGGCCATGGCGATGGTCCCACGCTGGTTTTTGCGACCGTTATCGGCTTCATTCTGAATCGGCGGGCGAGTCGCTTTCTGCTGGAAATCGGCGGTGAAGCCGCCGCCCTGGATCATGAAGCCGTCGATGACCCGGTGGAAGATCGTGCCGTCGTAGAAACCTTCGCGGACGTAGCCGAGGAAGTTCTCGACGGTTTTGGGCGCCTGGTCTTCGGCCAGTTCGAGGGTGATGGAGCCCAGACTGGTGTCCATCCGGACTTGGGGGCCGGCCAGGGCCATCGAACTGGCCAGACCCAGAATGGCTGCGGTGAGTAACAGTAGTGGTTTGCGCAT
>JAWOHQ010000427.1:0-3054 GCA_046485105.1 Candidatus Competibacteraceae bacterium
CAAAAGGTTCCATCACCTGCCTTCATAAAAAAAGATATGGCCGACCAGCAGTGCTTCTATGGTAAATATTTTTTTGCAATTCCTTTGCCTGTTTTTCAAGTTGGCCAAAATTTCTTTTCTCACCGATCGGACACTTTCCGGCAAGAGCTCATTCAGCCTTTTTCACCTTTTCACTCCAGGAAGGCCGCAAACCGTTCTGGCACCCGTGACTGGTCAGACATTCCGCGCCGGCCAGCGACATCAAGAAGGAGGCTGATTGGGTAGTGTTCTCGATGTGGATATGAAGCTTTACAAGGCCTTGATTATATTAATTTTGATCGGTTAAATATCCATGTCTGGAGCACTACCGCTCATCCTGCACCGACGTTTACGTCTGGAAAGTGCTCCGCCGCGACCTGGGACTCAGCCGGGAGGAGGTCGCGGCCGCCCTGCACGCCTTCCTCACCGACATCCTGATCCACCAATCCACCGGAGATCCGTCATGAGTCGCATTCTGGTCTACATCTCTCCAGCCCGAGGCCACATTTTTCCCCTCGTGCCCACTCTGCAAGCGCTGGCCCGGCGGGGCCACCAGATTCACGCGCGCTGTCTCGCGGCCGAGGTCGAGCGCTTGACCGCGCTCGGATTTCAGGCCGCGCCTCTCGATCCAACCGTCGAAGGCCGCGAACTGGATGACTGGAAAGCCGAGACCCCGCCGGAAGCGCTGGTCCGGGCGGTGACGACCTTCGTGGACCGCGCGCCCGCCGAGATTCGGGATTTGAACGCGGCCATCGCCGCCATCCAGCCCGATGGGCTGTTCATCGATATCAACACCTGGGGCGCGAGCGCCGCCGCCGAGGCTTCAGGCCGCCCCTGGGCAGCTTTCGCTCCCTATTTTCTGCCGATCCCCGGTCCGGGCATCCCGCCGTGGGGGCTGGGGCTGGCGCCCGCGACCGGACCCGAGGTCGAACCGCGCGACCAGTTCCTGTGGGCGTTCGTCGCCGGCCTGCTCGATCAGGTCCGCGCGCCGCTCAACGCGATCCGCCAGCAGGCGGGCGCGCGGCCATTCGCCCACGTGATCGAGTACGCGACCGCCGCGCCCCACTTGCTCTACTACACCGCCGAACCGTTCGAGTATCCGCGCCGCCCTTGGCCGGCCAACGTGCGACTGGTGGGACCGGGGATTTGGGAGCCCGATTCGGGAACGATTCCGGACCTGGAGCTCGGCGACCGTCCCCTGGTACTGGCGACCTGCTCCACCGAGTTCCAGAACGACCGGGCGCTGGCGGAATGCACGCTCGCCGGCCTGGCGGACGAACCGGTCGCGGTGGTGGTCACGACGGCGGCCAGCAATCCCGCGGGATTGACGATCCCCGCCAACGCCCGCGTGGCCCGCTTCCTGCCGCACGGCCTCTTGCTGAAGTTCGCCGCCTGCGTCATCTGTCACGGCGGGATGGGCATCACCCAGAAGGCGCTGGCCGCCGGGGTGCCGCTATGCGTGGCGCCGTTCGGGCGCGATCAATACGAAGTGGCGCGTCACGTCGCGGTCGCCGGGGCGGGCGTCTGTCTGCCGGCGCCGGAACTGACCCCGGAGCGGCTGCGCCAAGCGGTGCGGGAGGCGCTGGAAATGCGCCCCGGCGCGCGCCGAATCGCGGCGGCGTTCCAGGCCGCCGGAGGCGCCGAGACCGCCGCCGACGCCCTCGAGGAAGGCATGAGGAGGCCGCGACCGTAAAAGTAGTCATAACCCCCTGGGCAGCGGCGGAGGTGACCGCGCTGGGCGCGCTGCTCGCCCCGAACGACGCCCGCCGCGATGCCCTGCGCCGCTGCCGGATGCTCCTGGCCGAGGCTCCCGACGCGAGCGTCCAAATCGCCGAGCATCTGGAGAATTTAGCGCGGATGCGGCTCGGAAACCACCGAGACGGTCCACCGGGCCTAATGGGTCAAGCCTTTGTCCCCGCACTGACCGCCGGGGTCGCTGCTGAACCGGCGAGAATGCCGCCGTCGACGTGCAGCTCCGCTCCGGTCATGTAGGAGGACTCGTCCGAAGCCAGCAGAACCGCAACTGCGGCGACCTCGTCCGGCGTACCGAAGCGGCGCAGCGGGCAATCGCTGACGAACTCGCGCAGGCGCGCCTCTCGCTCCGCTCCAGCGCCGAGGAGGGGTTCCCACATCGGCGTCAGAATGGCGGCCGGATGAATCGAATTGCAGCGAATGTTCAAGCCCTGTTCCGCGCAGTAGAGCGCCACCGTTTTGGTATGGTTACGAACCGCGGCTTTCGATGAGGCGTAGGCGGCCGCGCCGGGGATGCCCACCACGCCCGAGCGCGAGGACAGGTTGATGATCGAGCCGCGACCGCCGCTGCTCCGCATGGCCTGGATGGCGTATTTGCAACCCAGGAACACCCCGTCCAGATTGGTGCGGTGGACCTGATGCCAATCGGCGAGCGCGGCGTGTTCGGGATCGTGCGGAACGATGCCCTCTTCAAAGCCGGTGATGCCGGCGTTGTTGACGACCACATGGAGCGCGTCCCGCTCGGCGAGGATCCGCGTCGTGACCGCCCGCCAGTGGACTTCCTCGCGCACGTCCAGATGCGCGTAGGCGGCGCGCTCGCCCAATGAAGCCGCCACCGCTTCGCCCAGCGCATCGTTGAGATCCGTCACGTAGACGGTCGCGCCATTGTCCGCAAAGGCCCGCGCGATGGCCGCGCCGATGCCGCGTGCCGCGCCCGTGACCAAAGCGATCTTTCCTTCAAGGCGTGGCGTTTTCATTCGTTAATTCCTTCTTCATCTTGAACCGCAGGAATTCCAAGCCGTGTCGGATGGGACGTTCTTCTTCAACGACAACATAGCCAAAGCGCTCGAAAAACGGGCGCGCGACACGACTCGCCTCGACTTGGAGAATTGAAACCCGATCAGCAACCGCACGCGCCTCCAGAGCGGCGAGGATCGCCGCACCGTAGCCCCGCCGCGCATGGGCGGAATGACAGTAGAGATAGGCGATATGATCGGCGGGATGGATCTGACCGAAGGCCACGGGCGAGCCATCGACCACCACGCAAATCGTTTGCCCCGCCGC
>JAWOHQ010000440.1:0-16280 GCA_046485105.1 Candidatus Competibacteraceae bacterium
CACGCGCCGCTGCGTGCAATCCCTGCTGGCGCTGGATTATCCGGCTGACCGTCGGGAAATCATCGTGGTGGATGATGCGTCCGATCCGCCGCTGGCGCCGCTGCTGCACGATCTGCTGGTCGAAATCGTGCGTCAGGACCGCAACATCGGCCAGTCCGCCGCCCGCAATCTGGCGGCGGCGCTGGCGAGCGGCACAGTGCTGGCGTTCATCGACAACGACTGCGTGGCGGAACCCGACTGGTTGCGGGGTCTGTTGCCCTATCTGGACGATCCAAACGTGGCCATGGTCGGCGGTCGGGTTGTGGCGCCGCCAGCGCGGGGCGCGGTGGCGGCGTTCGAAGCGGTGCGCTCGCCGCTGGATATGGGCGCGGTCGCCACGGAAGTGACGCCGACCGCCGCAGTGTCCTATCTGCCGACCTGCAATCTGCTGGTGCGGCGCGACGTGCTGCTGGCGCACGGCGGTTTCGATGCGACGCTACGGGTCGGTGAGGATGTGGATTTTATCTGGCGCACCCTGCGGAGCGGGCAGCGCGCCTGGTATATCCCCGCCGGCCGGGTGATCCACGAACATCGCGTGCGCTGGGGGGACTGGCTGCGCCGCCGCGCCGACTACGGCTCCTCCGAAGCCGACTTGCAACAACGCTACCCCGAAGGCCGGCGCTTGATGCACCTGCCGCGCGTCGGCCTTTTATTGCTGCTGACGGTGGCGTTGACGCCATGGTTTGGATTATGGGGGCTGGGGCCGGCGCTATTAGCCCTCATGCTATTCAGCGCGGAACTGTTGGAGAAACAGCGGGATCTGTGGCGGATTGGGGTCACGCTGTCCACGGGTCGGGTTTCCGTTGCGCTGGGCCGAGAACACGCGGCGGCTTTTTATCACCTGAGCGCCAATGTCGCTCGCTATTACAGCTTGCCGCTCCTGGCGGTCGGAATCGTCCAACCCCAGTGGCTACCCGCGATTCTCCTGTTGCTGGTCGTCGCGCCGCTGGCGGATCACCGGCGGCTGCAACCCCGACTCGCGCTACCGGTGTTTGTTGGCCTTTACGGATTGGAATTGGCCGCGTATCAAATTGGACTCTGGCGCGGCTGTCGGCAACGGCGCACTTTGCGTCCGCTGCTGCCGCGCCTGACTTGGCGGAGATAATCAATCATGGTTAACCCCCGTCATGTTCTACCCTTGTAGTATCCCCGACTCATTGTCAACCTGAAGGAGAGTATCTCGATGTTTATCCCTGTCGAACAACGCCCGGAAACCCCCGCCATCGACCTTCCGCCCACCATCGCGGTCACCCCCATTGCCGAGATCATGGCCCGGCATCCCGAGCCAGCGCCGGTGGAGACGCCGGAGGTCACCGAAGAGTTGCTGATTGAAGAAGTCAGCATCGACGGTATGTGCGGCGTTTACTGAGGCCAGCGCCGGCGGGTTCTTGGGGACCCGCCGGTCCCGCGATCACCATGAAGCCGAACGGTGACGCGGCGATGGGTTGCATCTGGAGGCGTGGGGAAAATGGGCAAACTGGAAGGTAAAGTAGCATTTATCACTGGCGCGGGGCGCGGCCAGGGCCGGGCTCATGCCGTGCTAATGGCCAGGGAAGGGGCCGACATCGCGGCGCTGGATATCTGTCACGATCTCCCTTATCCGCGTTACTCACTGGCGGGATGCAGCGATTTGGAAGAGACCGCCCGCCAGGTGCGGGAATCCGGGCGCCGGGCGCTAGAACTGATCGCCGACGTGCGCGACAGCGTGGCGATGTCCGCTGCCGTCGCCGAGACGATCGCCGCCTTTGGCCACATCGACATTCTGGTCTGCAACGCCGGCATCGCCGACATGGCGTTGACTTGGGACATCACCGAGGAGTGGTGGGACATGATGCTCGATGTCAATCTCAAGGGCTATTGGCTGGCGGTGAAATACGTCGTTCCCCACATGCTGGCGCAAAAGACCGGCGGCAGCATCATCATGACCTCGTCCGTCGCCGGTTTGCGCGGCGAACCCGGCATGGCCCACTATTGCGCCTCGAAATGGGGGGTCATCGGGCTGGCCAAATCGTTGGCGCGGGAACTGGCTCCGCACCACATCACCGTAAACACCCTGCATCCCACCGCCGTCAATACCGACATCATCGCTGGCATGGCCCAGGCCGCTGAAATGGCCACCGAGGACCTGGTCGAATTCATTCATCATGGCAACGCACTGCCGGTCAAGCTGATCGATGCCGAAGATGTCGCCAATGCCGCCCTGTGGCTGGTGTCGGATGAAGCACGCTACGTGACCGGGCAGAAACTCAATATCGACGCGGGCCGGATGCTGAAATGAGCGCGGCCGCCGATCTGGATTCCCGTTATCGACTGGCTCCGGGAGTGGCCATTCGCCCGGAGCGCTTCGGCGGTCTGGTTTACCGTTACGATAATCGCCGCCTTTACTTCCTGCATTCCCATCAGGCCGTCGAGTTCGTGAACGGTTTGGACGGCCGCCGTTCCTTGCAGGAGACCCTGGATGAGTTCCTGGCTGCGCGGGAAATGCCACCGTCAGCCGGCGAAACGCTGGTTAAAGCAGTCGCGCAATTGGAGCGGCTGGGTATTCTGATGCAGGAACCTTGCACCTTGAATCTTGCGCCTTGAACCATGCGCCTTACTACGGCGCCGGGTATTCCCGCGGTTGAATGCCATGCTTGCGCAACTTGCGGTACAGGGTGTTGCGGCTGACCCCCAACCGCGCGGCGGTGTTGGTGATGTTCCAGTCATGGCGGTCCAGTTCCTGGAGTAATGCTTCCCTTTCGGCCCGCACGAGGCCGCCCGCGATCTCCCGCACCGTCGCGCCATGGCCCGGCGGGCGCCACACCGAACCGTGCGGGGACAGCCCGGCGATTTCCGCCGGCAGATCCTCAAGCCGAATGGTCTGATCTTCACACAGCGCCATTGCGGTACGCAGCACGTTGCGCACTTGACGGATGTTGCCGGGCCAGGAATAGGCGTCCAGCGCCGCGAAGGCCTCCTCGGTGATGCATGCGTTCTCGCCCTCGCTTTCCACCGCCAGCAACTCGCGAATCAGCAGCGCCCGGTCGCTGCGTTCGCGCAGGGTGGGCAGCTTCAGTTCCAGGCCATTAAGCCGGTAATACAGATCTTCCCGAAACGCCCCGGTCGCGATGCGTTCCTGCAAATTGCGATGGGTGGCGCTGATCAAATAGACGTCCACCGGCACCGGCGTATCGCTGCCGAGCGGCAGCACTTCGTTTTCCTCCAACACGCGCAACAGCCGGCTTTGCAGGGGCAGCGGCATATCGCCAATCTCGTCCAGAAACAGGGTGCCGCCATGCGCCTGCAAGATCTTGCCGCGCCGGCCCTCCTGGCGCGCGCCGGTAAACGCGCCGTACTTGTAGCCAAACAGCTCGCTTTCGATGAGATTTTCCGGAATCGCGGCGCAGTTGACGGCGACGAAGGGTTTGCCGGCCCGGGCGCTGGCGTCGTGAATGGCCTTGGTGAAGACTTCCTTGCCGGTGCCCGTTTCGCCGGTCAACAGAATGCTGACCCGTTTGTTCATGACTCGGCGGGCGCAATGCGCGTTGTAGGCCATTAGCGGGTCAGCTCCGGCCAACCGGTCCAGGGCCGTCAGGGGTAGCGGTTGGGGCAGGGGTTTGATTTCGATGGCCCCCGACCCGGAACGACTGCTGATCCTCGGTCGTTCGGCGCGGTGCAGCAGGGCCAGGAACGGGTTCCCAGTCTCATCGCGGATCGACCATGGCGTTCCGGGCTGGCCGCGATGGGGTCTCAGCAGGTTCTCCAGACCCGTGGCGAACAGCGTGTCGATCCGCTGGCCGACGAGCCGGTCGCGGGGCCGCTGGAGCTGATCCGCGGCGCTCAGATTGGCGGCCAGGATGCGGCCGCCATCATCGAAAGCCAGCAGACCCTCGCTGCCTTGCCCCATGAATTCGGGCCGATCATGAAAGCGCAACACCCAGTGCTCGCGAAATACCCGCAGGAAATGACAATTTTCGATCATCCGGGCGCTCAGGGCCGCCAGCGCCAGCGTATGAAACTGACTTTGTTTGGAATCCTGAGAGCTGACCGAGGAAATATCCAGCACCGCCAACAACTGGCCCTGGGGATCGAAGATCGGCGCCGCCGAACAGGTCAGTGGGGTATGGCGGTTGCGGAAATGCTCGTCGCGATGCACGGTCAGCGCCCGCCGTTCGATCAGGGCGGTGCCGATGCCGTTGGTTCCTTCGTTCTCTTCATCCCAGACGGCGCCCAGCCATAAGCCCGCCTGCTCGAAAGACTGGCCCAGATTGGCGTCGCTGGTCCAGTTGACAATCACGCCCTCGCGATCGGTCAGGATCACGGCAAAACCCGAGCCGGCGATCCGTTGATACAGGCTGTTGGTTTCGATGCGGGCGATTTCCAGGAAATCATCCAGGCGCTCCTGGTGTTCGCGCAAATGCATCGACTCGAGCACCTGGGTCGGCTGGGAACGGACGGGATCGAGGCCGTAGCGGTCGACGCAGCGGAGCCAGGAACGGGCGATACTGGCCTCCGGCAAGGGACGGGGTCGGTTGCCCCGCACCACGGACCATACATGCGCCGCGTGCGTGGTGGTCTTCTCCAACATGGCTCCTCCTCTCGCAGTAGCCTTCCCTATCTGAGGTAGGGTCAATCATCGTCGAGTACCGAACGGCATGTCGCTGGCGTTCGGTGAACGCTTCATGGGCGCCCGCGCAAGACTTGGCCAATGACCGGGTCAATAGGAGCGTGAGACGAGACTTAACCTGCGCGAAGGCGCTATTGCAAGCACAGACTTAATTGTAGAACCTTGTAAACCGATTGATAGCAATCTGGCTAAATAAACCGGACCTCGTCATTCGCTCCCTTCTTCCGCAAGCCGGCGAGGAGAACGAACGCGAATATCTTCAATTCTAAGGGGATTCGTGGTCGACCAGCGCGCGGTGCAGGCACTGCGCCAACTCGTACAGAGCATAGGGTTTCTGCAAAAACCCGGACAGGCGTTTGCCCGCGAAGCGCGAGGCAATTTCGCTTTCGGCATAACCGCTCGACATCACCACGCGCGCCTTTGGGTCGATCCGGCGCAGTTCGTCGAGCGCTTCTTCCCCGTCCATGCAGGGCATGGTCAAATCCAGCAGCACCAGCTTGATCTCCTCGCGCTGCGCGCGATAGATCTCCAGCGCCTCGCGGCCATCCACGGCGGTGAGCACCTCGAAACCCAGCCGTTTCAGCATCCGTTTGCCCATGGTGCGAACCGATTCCTCATCGTCCACCAGCAGGATCGTGCCCGCGCCTTTCCAGGTCTCCGCAGGCGCGCCGCCCTCTTGGCCGATCAACGCTGATTCATCCGCGGACGCGGGGAAAAAAACGGTGAAAGTCGCGCCCTTGCCCGGTTGGCTCTCCATCTTCAACATCCCCTGGTGGCCGCGCACGATCCCCAGCACGGCCGACAGACCCAGACCCCGACCGGTGAATTTGGTGGTGAAAAACGGCTCGAAGATGCGCCGCTGCGTTTCCGGGTCCATGCCACAGCCGGTATCCGCGACTTCCAGCCACACATAGCAGCCTTCCGTCCAATCTTCATCCAGATAAATGCCGCGCAAATTCTGGCGCGAACAGTTCGAGACGCCGGTCGAAATCGTAATCACGCCATTGCGGTCGCCGACCGCTTCCGAAGCATTCATCACCAGATTCAGGATGACTTGGCCAATCTGGCTGGGGTCGCCCCGCAGGGGCGGCAATCGTTCACCGAGATGCAGGTTCAGCACGGCTTTTTTCGAGATGGAGGCCTTGAACAGCGAGACCATCTCTTCGATCAACGCTCTCAGATGGATGGTTTCGTTGACGAACAGACACTTGCCAGAATACGCCAGCATCTGCCGGCACAAGTCGGCGGCCCGCAGCGAGGTCGTCTCAATCACGCGCAGGCTGTCGCGAACCGAGGATATCGGCGGCAATTCATCCAGCGCCAGGCTGGCGTTGCCCAGAATGATCGCCAGCAGATTGTTGAAGTCGTGGGCGATGCCGCCCGCCAGCACCCCGAGGCTTTCCAGTTTCTGGGTTTGCTGCATTTGCCGTTCCAACTGCAACCGCTTGTCTTCGGCCCACTTCCGTTCGGTGATATCGGTCACCGCCAGCAGCAGCATGGGGGGGGTATCCGGGCGCCGGCGGCCCAGGGCGGCGCCGACGAGCGCTCCTTCCATGTGTGCGTAAAACGCCGCACCCCGCTTGCGCAGGATGAACGCTTCGAGGCTTTTTTCCACCGGGCTTTTGAAGAACGCTCGATAACGCGCCAGAAACACCGCACGGTCTTCGTCTTCCATGCATTGAGAAAACGGCGAGCCAATCAACTGCTTTCGGTCTTTCCCCACCATCCGGCAGAAAGTTTCGTTGACTTCGTGAATCAGTCCTCCTTCGTTCAGCACCAGATAACCGACCGGAGCTTGCTGAAACAACAGGGCGAACTGGTTGCGGGACTGTTCCAGCTCCGCCGTGACCCGACGCAGTTCTTCGTTTTGAATTTCCAGCTCGATCTGGTGTACCTGAAGTTCGTGAACCAGCTTGCGCGCCTGTTCGCTCGACAACTCCTGCGGCTCCAGATACTGGTGAGCAACGCTGGCTTCCGCCTTTTCTCTGAGGGTTCGTCCCCTCCTTTGATCGTCTGTCATCATGCTGCCTCTACTCGACCTGCCGGCGGAATCATTGCGCCCATGGACGTTTGTGCTTTGGAGACCCCATCGCCTTTGCCACAGGCAAAGCCTGGATGGATTACCGAATCAGTATAGGCGGAAAACAGGTCGATTTTCGGGCAAATCTCACGCGGTATCCGTTCGGCCCTTTTCTTTGAAGATCAATGAATTCGGTTGGTTGCGTAGGCGTCCCGGTGTCCCGCCCGGATCCGGCGACCTGGGATCAGGTCGCCGGTCATCACGGTTGGAGGGGGTGTGGCGCCGATCAGTCTTCGTTCCCGCGCACTCCCAACCGCTCCAGCAGGCCATCGCATTCGTCCAAGGTCGTAAAGCCGATTTCGATCCGGCCCCGGTTGCGGGCGGCGTCGTAGCGCAACCGCACCGGCGCGACCAGCCGTTCCCGCAGCCGTTCCTCCAGGCGCAGCAGATCGGGATCGCGCGGTCGGGGAAGGCGGGAGCGGGGGCCGGCCTCCAGCGCCGCCCGCCGCTGTTCCAGTTCCCGCACGCTCCAGCCCGCGTGCGCCGCCTGTTCGGCCAACCTGATCTGGGCTTCGCGCGGCAGGCCGAGCAGGGTCTTGCCGTGTCCCGCGTCCAATCGACCCTCCTCGATGTGCGCCTGCACCACCGAGTCCAGACCGAGCAGTCCCAGCACCTTGCTGATCGCCGACTGCGAGACGCCGAGCAGTTCCGCCAACTGCGCCTGAGTCAGGCCGAATTCTTCACGCAGGCGCCGCAGCGCCCGCCCTTCTTCGATTGGGTTTAAGTCCCGGCGCAGGAGATTTTCCACCAGGGCGATGGCGGCGGCGGTCCGGTCGTCGGCGTCCCGCACCAGCACCGGGACCGGGTCCAAACCAGCCTGTCGCGCTGCCCGCCAGCGCATGTGCCCGGCCAGGATTTCGTAGCTGCCATCCGCCAGCGGCCGGGCCACGATCGGTTCGATGATGCCGAACTGACGAATGCTCTGCTCCAGTTCGGCCAGATATGTTTCGTCGAGGCGCTGGCGCGGCTGATAACGGCCGGGTACGAGCCGGTCGATCTCCAACGACTGAAGATCGCCCGCGCCGCCGGCGATCAGACTGCCGGCGAACTGGTGGCCGCCCGCGCCAATCCAGTCTCCCAGGCTTTTTAGGGACTTGCGGCGGCTCATGACGGCATCCTCGCCCGGCGAGCCTCGGCGGCCTCAATGCCGCTGAGGATTTCCTGCTGCCAGAGTTGCCGTACCGCCAGGAGGATTTCGCCGTTAACGCCGTCCAGCATCATGATCGCCCGGTTGTAGGTGTCGCGGGAACCGCGCGGCTGGTCGATTTCGTAGATACTGACTTGATCGCTGGCCGATTTCTGTAATTCCTTGGTCAGTCCCATGCGGTTGCTGAGGATCAGTTCCCCGTAGGCGCCGTTGATCACCGCGATGTTGTTCAGCGTCTCGGTGCTGGCGTCCACCTTGGTGAGCAGGATGTTGAGCCGCTGCACGTTGATCTCCCGTTCGTACAGCGCGCAGACCTGTTCCAGGATGCGGAAGTACTGCACGCTGGACGAGATGTCGTACATGTGCGGGACGATGGGCATGACGATCAGGTTGGCGGCGGCGATCGCGTTCAGCGCCAGCATCCCCAGCGACGGCGGCGTATCGACCACGATGACATCGTAGCGGTCCTCGATCTCTTTCAGCGCCCGATGCAACCGCACCGGCGGCGGCCCCAGCGCCTCGTTCTGCCGTTCCTCGGGCTGCGACAGTTTCCAGTCCGTGTATTGCAGCGCCAACCGCGCTGGAACCAGATCCAGATGATTCCAGTGGGTGTTCTTGACCGCTTCCGCCAGCCGCCCCGGCGCCTCGGTGAGGGCTGGAAACAGATCGTCGCCGTCGTTCAAGTCGAGGTCGGGAATGAAGCCGAAGGTCCCGGTGGTGGTGGCCTGCGGGTCGGCGTCCACCAACAGCACCCGGTAACCCTCGCGGGCCAGATACTGGGCGAAGTGCAGCGACATGGTGGTTTTCGCGACGCCGCCCTTGAGGTTCGAGAATACCACCCGCACGCAGCGGGCGCCGGTCGGGCGACCGGGCCGTTTGCCGATGCTCTCGCGGATGCGGTTGACCTCGTTGTAGTTGTAGACCCGCCGCTGGATCGATCCAGCCTCCACCAGGCGCGGTTCGGGCAAATCGCCGCGGGTTTCCAGGTTACGGATGTGGTTGGCGGTGCAGCCGGCCAGTTGCGCCGCCCGCTCGATGCCGAATTCGGGCAGGGTCTTGACGGCGTGCCGCGCGCCGAGCGCTTCCATCAGTCGTTGCTGCATTTGGCCGCCCCGTTCCGCCGCGTTACGGCACAGGGTCCGGAAGTTGAATCGCATCGCTTGCATGAGCTCGGTTCCCGGGGTGATGGGGTGTTAGCGTGATTATCGCATCAAGCGATAATTTTTGCGCACGATGCCAAGTTCCGCAACCAGGCTGTCGATCAAGCATCATCGTTTGCGCCGCGCGGACATTCAGCGGGAATTCACGCGAACCGGGACAGGATGGGCTCGTCCATCAACCCAATGACGGCGCGACCGGCTGGAATCGATCAGCGGAAGCGCCATCGGGAGCATCGAGATGAAAATGAATATGAGGATGGTCGTTGTGACCAGTCTGGCGCTGTTTCTGATCGGCGCGATCTTGAACCCGGCGTTGGCCCGCTCCTTTTCGCCGGAACCCGGAGTCCGGTGCAATTCGTCCGCGCGGGTCTGTTACGTGCGAGGCGCGCCCAGCATCAGAATGACCCGGATCTATTTCGGCGCGCGCGCCGCCCATCAGTTGCGCTGGGATCCGCAACTCCAACAGGAGCAGAGGCGATATACCCAACGGGTGTTCTATCCCGAACCGGTTTGGGTCTTTCAGCCCCCGTGGCGCTTGCGGTAGCGCTCCAGGAAGTGGGCGAAACGCCCGATGGCGTCGGTGAGATCGTCCTCGTGGGGCAGGAACACGATCCGCAGATGATCTGGATGGGGCCAGTTGAAACCGGTGCCCTGCACCAGCAGCACCTTCTCTTCCAGCAGCAGGTCGAGGACGAATTGCTGGTCGTCGACGATCGGATAAATTCGGGGATCGAGCCGGGGAAAGAGATACAGCGCCGCCCGAGGCTTGACGCAACTGACGCCGGGCAGGGCCGTGATCAATTCGAACGCCAGATCGCGCTGTTTGCCCAGACGGCCGGTGGGCAAGACCAGGTCCTTGATGCTCTGATAACCCCCGAGCGCGGTCTGAATCGCGAATTGCGCTGGAACGTTGGCGCACAACCGCATTGAGGCGAGGATGGTCAGACCCTCGATATAGTCCCGTGCGTGGCCCTTGTCGCCCGACACTACCACCCAGCCGGCGCGATAGCCGCAAGCCCGGTAATTTTTCGACAACCCGTTGAAGGTCAGGCACAACACCTCCTCCGCCAAGGCGGCCAGCGAGGTATGCTGGGCGCCGTCGTAGAGCACCTTGTCGTAAATCTCGTCGGCGTAGAGGATGAGTTGGTGCTGGCGGGCGATCTCCACCAGTTCCCGCAACAGTTCCACCGGATACAGCGCGCCGGTCGGATTGTTCGGGTTGATGACGACCAGCGCCCGGGTGCGCGGCGTGATCTTGCCGCGCACGTCGTCCAGATCCGGCAGCCAGTCGGATTGTTCGTCGCACCGATAATGGCGCGGCGCGCCGCCCGACAGGCTCACCGCCGCCGTCCACAGGGGATAGTCCGGGGCCGGAATCAACACCTCGTCACCGTTGTTCAGCAAGGCTTGCAGGGTCATGACGATCAGTTCGGACACCCCGTTGCCGATGTAGATGTCCTCGATCTGTACGCCGGGGACCTCTTTCTGCTGGGTGTAGTGCATCACCGCCTTGCGCGCGGCGAACAGGCCCTTGGCGTCGCAATATCCGGAGGCGTCCGGCAGGTTGCGAATCATGTCCTGCACGATCTCTTCCGGCGCCAGAAATCCGAACGGCGCCGGGTTGCCGATGTTGAGTTTGGTGATCCGCTGTCCCTCCTCTTCCATCTGCTTGGCGCGGGCCAGCACCGGTCCGCGGATGTCGTAGCAGACGCTGGCCAGCTTGGTGGATTTCAGAATGGGGGACATCGGAGGTTGCTCGGGCTGGGAAGGAAATGCTTCGATAATGGCGTTCAATATTTTCTCGGGGTCTGGAAAACGGGTCGCTGACGGCCCGCCGTATTCCGGGGTAAAAACTGCATTCGATGGCGAGCCAGCGTTATTATTCGATTATTCAGCAGGCGCGCCAAGCCCTTTCTGCGATCCATTCCGCATGGGCGATTTCGCATATTTAGTTCTACTTTGCCAGAACAGAAGCCGACGCTCTTCCAACAGGAAATGCCTAAAACCAGAGCCATGTCACCCTGGAGGCGCGGCGGCGGTCAGGGCATGAGGCGGTCCGTGCTGGAGCCGCGCGAAATAGGAGAGAAAGGCCGGCGATTCCGGCGGCCAATTCGCCAGAAACTCCCGCTCCCAGCGGTCGGCGTCGAAGGGTAACGCCAAGGCGTCGAGATAGACGGCGCCGGCGGTTTCCCCGTACAAACGCGGATGCGGGCTGGGCGCGACACCGATGCGGGTGATGACGCCGAATCGGGTCTCGGCGAAATTGGGCAGCCCCGCCGCGCCGTTGTTGACGACCCATCGGACGCGACCCGTTAGATCGAAACGGCGCAGCGCGGGCAGGCAAGTATGGCTGCTGGCGAAGAGGTCCACCCGCGCCTGGTGAAACGCCTCCTCGATCCAGACTCGATGCGCCGGATCGTCCAGCGCCTCCACGGCGAACCGCCAACCGGCCAGCGCCTCGGCGTCGCCATGCACCACGCCGACCCGCGCATCACCCACCCGATAGCGGGCGACCATCGGCAACTCGCCCAGCCCCGCCAGCGCCTCGGGATGCCGGCGAGCCGTCGCCTTGAGCCGGGCGTGAATTCGATTGGAGCGTTCCACCATGCCCGCCTCCACCGTGTCCGGATAGGCGCAACCGCAACCCGCCTCTTCGCCTTCGGTGAGGAGTTCCGCCTCCACATTGCCGAGCAGTGCGTCGTGGCGCAGCACCCGTCGGTTGATTTCGCCGAAGGTGGCGTCATCGACGTCGAACCAATGAAAATCGCCGTTGAAACACAGGGTCACCGGACCGGATTCGGCGGCGGCCAGGGCCTCCACCGCATCCAGCGCCGGTCGATTGCCATACAACCCACCAATGACATACAAGGTTTCCGCAACCCGTTCGGGCGCCTCGGCCAACGCCGCCGGGCCGTAGCGGTAGCGCAGCGGACACACGCGGCCGGGGGGTTCGCGCATGGGGATGCTCCTCAAACTCCTGAAAAAATCGTCGGGCTCTCGCGGAGCGCGAGCGCTCAGCCCTGCAACAGTGCATCCAACCGACCGGCGCGAGCCAGCTCGGCCAGGTCGTCGTAGCCTCCGACGTGGATCTCGCCGATGAAAATTTGCGGCACGGAGCGCCGCCCGGTGCGCGCCATCATGGTTTGCAGCAACTCCGGGTCGCGGTCGACCGCGATTTTCTCCAAGTCGGCCACGCCCTTGTTTTTCAACAACTCTTCCGCGCGCCGGCAAAACGGGCAGTTTTGCGTGCCGTACATCATTACTTCAGGCATCGTTCGTTACTCCAAATTTCTGGTATCGGCAGGCGGCCGAGGTCGGCCGTTCAGTGCCCTGGAGACATCGAGATCGACCGGTTTCCGGTGGGTAGTCGGCGGCTTCAGGAATCTTTACGCTGTCCGGGTGATTTTGGATGCGAACCATGATAAAGGTTCAAGCGGGATAACCGACCCGAGGTGTTTTTTGTGAATGGGCAAGTTATCGCGTGGCCCTCATGCCCAAGCCCGATGACTTTTGCGGGTTCTGCCCACAATAGTATAACCTCCGATCCTTCCTCGACCATCAGCCCCCGAGTCCATCGGAGGTCTGGAACAATCCGCGTGATTCTCATCGATCCAAACAACGCCGCCGCGCGGCCCGACCCTCCCGTTCACGTCCAGCCGAAGGACCTCGGTCGGCCGCAGCGGCGGCGGCCGGTCGAGCAGGTGCTCGCCGAGATCCTCCAGACCGTCTTCGCCGACCGGCCCGGTCCCCTGGTCATCGCCATCGGTGGCCCGGGCGGCATGGGCAAGAGCACCTTCGCCGACCGCCTGGCCCAGCGGCTGGGCGCCGCCGCGATCCTGCGGCTGGACGATTACAAGACGGCGCGGGCCGCCCGGCGGCAAGCCGGCCTGTTCGGTCCGCACCCGGCCGCCAACACCTGTTCCGCCACGGCGACGGGCGCCTGGAACTGGAAGCGGTATCGCCGGCGTTGTACCAACGGGTCCGCCACCTGCTGCATGAGGAGGTGGAGACCATCGAACTCGCGGGGTTGATCGTGCCGCTGCTGACGCCGTTCGGCGCCGACGGCAAGATCGCCCGGCGGGCGTTGGTCGAACACCTGGACGGGTTGGCGGCGGTCGGCGTGCGCCGGGTGCTGGCGGGCGGCACGACCGGTGAGTTCTTCGCCATGACGCCCGCCGAGCGGTTGGAAGTCCTGAAGCTGACGCTGGAGTATTTTCCCGGCCTGGTGCTATTTCAGGCCGGCGGCGGCCCGCTGCCCGAGGCGGCGCGACTCGCGCGGCAAGCCCAGGAGGTCGGAGCCGATGGCATCCTGTGCCTGCCGCCGAGTTATTACGCCGAGGCTCCGGTCGCGGGTCTCGTCGCCTATCTGCGCGCGGTGGCGGCCGCCGTCGAAATTCCGCTGATTCTCTACAACTTCCCCCGCCACACGCGGAACGCGCTGACGCCGGCGATCCTGGCGCAGGTCAAACACGCCGGCCTGAAGGATTCCGCCGGGGACCTGGCGTTGCTCGCGGCGACGCCGTGCTACTTCATCGGGGACGACGCCCGCATCCATCGCGCGCTGCGTGCGGGAGCACGGGGCTTCGTCAGCGCGGTGGCCAACGCCGCGCCAGCGCTCTACGTCGCCCTCGAACAGGCCGCTCAGGCGCAATGCTGGCGGGAGATGGCCCAGATGCAAGTGCGGATCCGGCGTTTTTTGGTTTCAGGGTAAAACCTTAATTTTTTTGAAATAAACACTAAAGGTAAGCAGTAAAGCTATCGGAATACCCAGTTCTAATATTTCCTCTACTGCCGATAAATGGCTGGATGCCATTCCTCCAACTTCGATACCTACTCTATTAAGTTTTCTACCAATACCGTCCAATAGCTTGGAAATCACTAAGAGAATAAAAACGATCAATGCGCCAATAGAAATTATCGAGCGGCTCATCAAGCCATAATAAAAGGTTTTTAAATGGTGGAAAAGGATACTTAAGGCAATGTAAATCAATATAAAAATAACCAGCACGCCAATAATTTTTTCCAAAAAATGCACATCATCACTCAAAAAAAATCTTATTTTTAATATTCCAGTAGTTGTAAATTTCTTGTCGAAATCGAGCTCTCGAAGCATAAAGAAAATAACCAGCATGAAAAAATAATTGTATCGCAACAAGTAAGCGAAACCTCCCTTGTATAAAATAAATAAAGCGCACCAGAAGTACCCAAAAACCGATGCTGACTCGACTATTCCATTTTCTCTCAGAAGGATACTTTTGTTGCTGACTTCCAGAGAGAGAGTAACCATGATTAATAACACTAACAGTACACCAGTGATCACGAAACCCATGATTGCCTGTCTATCTGTCATAGGCGAAACCTCCGTAGTAGCGGGTAGCATTCTACATTTGGATATCACACCAAAATCCCAAATTCGCGCCTAACAAAATCCGGGCCGTCCAGCGGCGTAGCGCCCCGAATGGCCTCCAGTCATCGCGGCGAGCGTTGATGCCGCGAACGCGCTGAGGATTAAAAACCGCCCCGCACGAGGCGCACGCAGCCTTCAAGCACTTTGCTGTAGGCGCTGACGCCGCCGTAGAAGAAATCCACATTCCACGCGTTGTGATGATTCGCCGAGTAGGTGGACGGCGTTGCGCGAGGGATTTCATTCATCGACTTGTCCTCGGTTGGAAAGTAAAGCTGATTGATCCGAGCATTCGGCGCAGCGCGTATAGGTCGGATTGACCTCCAGTCGCCGGACGTCGATGGCGCGTCCACAGATAAAACAGTCGCCGTAGTCGCTGGAGGCGATGCGCCGCAAGGCCCCCTCGATCTGCTGCAACTGGTGTTGTCGCCGGCGCTGGGTCTCCAACGCCATTTGCTGGGCTTGCAGCGCATCCATCCGGGACAGCCGGCCGACGCTCGCCTGATCCAGTTCCACGGTCTGCGTGGCGGTCCGGGCATGGGTTTGCAAGGCGTCCAGCTCCGCCCGCTGTTGCAGCAACCGCTGGCGGAAGCGTTCCAGGTCAGCATCATTCATGGCGTCACCACGACAAGAGGATAGGGATTCGCGACGCTCGCCACCGATCATCATGACGAATGGTGGCGAATCCGTCGTGTTGGACCTTGTTGAACATAAGACTGAAAGAGGAGTTACCGCACGGCGTGCGGATTTGATAGCCGGTTTTCAGCCCCGCTCTGGGCCATGGAGCCAGGGACAGGGGAGGCGTAAAACCACGGCAGGTGGGGATGGCCAGGCAAGCGGTAGAACGACCAAGCCGGAGCGGGGCGGGCAGGAGCGGTCGGCTATCTCGGTCAGGTCGAAGGGTTACACGGGTAGAGACTCCAGTGGCAGGGTGAAAATGCTACAAATAGAATACAGTTTATGAGGGTCAGTCGCAATCCGCCCGCAGAAGGACGTAGCAGATCCACCAAGCCGGGCGCTCATCGTAGACGAGGAGTCAGCGTCCGCCTCCGGAATTCCACAGTGCGCTCGATTCTACCTGGCATACCAAAATTCACTGGTATGAAGCGCACGGGCGCGGTGGTTGTCATGATGGAAACTCCCCACGGGCGGCATCAGCTTACCCTTGTACGCCCAGGCAACCCGGCCCTTGTACCCAGACATCGGCCCACCTCTTTCCACTGCCGGTCTTCCTGACGCCTTTCTCGAAGGGGAATATTCGCCTTATGTTTTGCATGGACCAGTGGTTCTCTTCATGACGCCCTCGGATCGTAGCCCGTGGCAAGGCCGGTGGATCATCGCCTTCAGCCTGCTGGCGTTGGCCTCATCCGGTTTCGGGCAGACGTTTTTCATCGCCGTGTTCGGGGCCGAACTGCGGACGGCGTTCGCTCTGTCGCACACCGCCTACGGCACGCTTTACAGCCTGGCGACGCTCGGGGCCGCCGGTCTGTTGTGGCGGGCGGGCGTCTGGACCGACGTCTGGCCGCCGCGCCGCGTGGTCACGGTCGCCGTGGGCATCCTGGCGCTGGGATGCATTCTGATCGGCCTGGCGCCTCACGCCGCGCTGCTCGGCCTCGGGTTTCTGCTAATCCGCTTCGGCGGGCAGGGCCTGCTCACCCATCTGGCCATGACCACGGCCGGCCGCGCCTTCAGCGCGCATCGCGGCAAAGCCATCGCGTTGACCGCGACCGGCGCACCGCTCGCCGAGGCTTGCCTGCCGGCCCTCGCCGTCGCACTGCTCGGCGCCGAGCAGCCAGGCGTTGCGCCAGCCGATGACGCCGAGCAGTGCGACGGCGAGGGCCGGC
>JAWOHQ010000034.1:0-6910 GCA_046485105.1 Candidatus Competibacteraceae bacterium
CCGTGGCCGGAGACGTCGGCGATGTAGAAGCCGAGATGATCGCCGTCGATGGCGAAATAGTCCACGAAATCACCGCTCAGATACTGGGAAGTGAGCAGGTGCCGGCTGAACCGGTAATGACGGTACACCTTGTCGTTTTCCGGAAGCAACTGAAATTGGATGCGCCGCGCCGCCGACTCGTCTTCTCGTAACTGGCGCACGGTTTGCCGCAATTGCTCGTTGACTGCTTCCAGGTGCTCGCGGTGTTCGCGATTTTCCCGGCGCAAGCGGGCCCGTTCCAGGGCATGATCGATCGCGTGTTCCAGGACCGTCATGTCCTCAATGGGCTTGGTGACGTAGTCCCAGGCCCCCAGTTTGAGCGCCTGAATGACGTCGCTGATGCCGCCCATCCCGGAGACCACCAGGATCGGCAATTCGGGAAACTCCCGCGTGACCGTGGCCAGCACCTGGAGGCCATCCACGCCCGGCATGCGCAGGTCGCACAGCACCAGGTCGGGTGGATCGTGGCGAATTTTTTCGATGCCGGTCTGACCATCGCCGGCCTCACTCACCGCGAAGCCGCTGTCTTCCAGGTAAGCGGCGAGAATCTCGCGGACCAACGGTTCGTCGTCGATCGTCAAAATACGCGAGGGTTGTGCGCTCATGTTCCATTCTCCCGAGCCGTCGCCAGCGCCCGAGCCGTTGCCGCCAAGGGGGCCATGTCGTCCAAGGGTTTATGATAAACCCGGTCGTCGTCAAGCCCCATGGCCCGCAAGTCCTCGGGCAAGCTGTAGCTGGAGGAGCCGGTATGAATCAGGAACTGCATCCGGGGATACAATTGGCGCAGGATACGAATGGCGGTGTTACCGTCCATGTCCGGCAGCCTCATGTCCATGATGCAGACGCGGCATTCGCCATCCCTTCGCAACCAGTCCAGCGCTGGAGCGACCGATTCAAACGCCGCGACCCAGAGACCTTCATCTTCCAGATACGCTTTCAAGTTTTCCCGAATCATGGGTTCGTCATCGACGATCAGGATCCAATCGGTCATGGCGGCGCCTCCCGAGTCAAGGGCAAACGGATGCTGAAGCAGGCGCCCTGATCAGGTTTGGACGTAACCGACAGTCGTCCGTGATGTTGCTCGGTAATGATGAAATAAGACACCGACAATCCCAGTCCGGTCCCTACACCTACTTCCTTGGTGGTGAAAAAGGGTTCGAAGACGCGTTTGAGGGTTTTTTCATCCATGCCGGGGCCGTTGTCAATCACTTCGATTAATCCGTAACCCGCTTCGCGGCGGGTGCGCAGGATGATGGTCGGAGCGGGCGTCTCTTCTTCGGCCATGGCCTGGGCGGCGTTCTTAAGGAGGTTCAGAATCACCTGTTCGATCTCTGTCTTGTCGCAATACAGGATGCGCAGATGGGAATCGTAGTCGCGCTCGATGGCGATCCGTTTGAAATCGTACTTCTTTTTAAGATCGTAGTCGCTGGCGGCCAAGCGCAACACGGTCTCCAGCAGATCTTGGAGATCCACCGGGACGAAGCGCGACTCGCTGCGGCGGCTGAACGACAACATGTCGGCGACGATCTTGGCCGCGCGGGCGCCGGCTTCGCGAATGCCTTCCAGGAAGCGCGGAATGTTGCGTGCTTCCAGATAACGGTTGATCTGATGCAGGTCGATGCCCAGAGCATCAGCCGCCGCGCGGTTCTGGGGCAGGTCCGGCGCGAGACGCCGCTGGATGTTCTGGCTCCCCTGCAGAATCGCGCCGAGCGGATTATTGATCTCGTGCGCCATGCCCGCCGCCAGCCCGCCGACCGAGAGCATCTTTTCGGTTTGCACCATCATCGATTCGATTCGGACCCGGGCGGTGACGTCGTCCACCCGGATCACCGCGCCGCTGGCGCCGTCCGCCATCAAAGGATAAACCATGACGTCGGCATAGTGCAGTTCGCCCTCGACGTCGAGCGTCATCCGCGGGGTCTTGATCGAGTGGCCGAGTTGAATCGCCTGCCGGACCTGTTCGAACTGGCTTTCCAGTTGCGGGAACACCTCGCCGAAAAAACGACCTTGGGCGACTTCCCACGAAGCGCCGCCGGCCTGTTCGGCGGGCTGATTCAATACGGTGATGTAGCCCTTGGGGTCCACGCCGATCAACATTGAGGGCATCGAATCGATGATATTCTTGAGATACAGCCGCATCCGCGCCACTTCTTCCTTGGCGTGTTTCTGTTCGGTGACGTCGATGGCCACGCTCAGCACCGCGGTATCATTAAGTCCGGGTTCGATGAAGGGAATCTTGAGGGTTTGCAAGGTCCGGACCTGGCCGGCGGGGTCGGTGAAAGTTTCCTCGGCGATCAGTTTAGCGACGCCGCTGTCGATGACTTCCAGATCGTCGGCCCGCATCCGTTCCAGATCCTGATTCGCCTCATGGCTGATGGGCTGGTCGCGGTGGACCAGCTTCTCGACGGTCATGCCGTAGGCGGCGGCGGCGGCGCGATTGGCCAATAGAAAATGCCCGCGCCGATCCCTGGCGAAAATCATGTGCGGCACCAGGTCGATGATGCGCCGCAATCGCAGTTCGCTTTCGTATAGGGCTGTTTCCGCCTTGACCTGCTCGGTGATATCGGTGCCGGTGCCGCGGTAACCCTGGAATCGACCTTCGCCGTCCTGGATGGGTTTGCCGCTGACCTTCAGATAACGACCTCCACCGAGGCCGGTCAACTTCGTCTGATAGACAAAATCCCGAAAGGGCTGGCGTTGCGCCAGGAATTCCTGGTGCTGGCGCCATTTGCGCTGATCGGCGGCCGAGTGGATCGCCGCGATATCCCAGCGAGTCTGGCCGAGCACCTGCTGCGCGGCGATGCCGGTCAAGGCGTAGAACCGCTCCGATAGATAAGTGAAGCGCAGGTTGGCGTCCATCTCCCAGATCCAGTCGCTGGAGGCTTCGGTCACATCGCGAAGCCGCAACTCGCTGGCGCGTAAGGCTGCTTCCGCCTGCCGGCGTTCGTTCAGTTCTTGCTGCAATTGCCGGGTTTTTTGCGCCACCCGCCGTTGCAACAGTCCGGACCAGAGCAGGGCGGCGATCATGGCCAAGCTCAGTGCAAGCAGGAGTCCAGCGGCATAGGGCAGCATCTTGGTCAATCCGTTGTCGATCAGCCCGATCGAGGCGGGTTCGAGATCACGATCGCCAGACCGGGTGGAGATCGCCGAGTTTGCGCCGCAAAGAATGTGGGCATGGTGGATGGCGTTGATGGAATGAATCATTATGATAAGGCTATTTTGCCGTGACAGACTGATTAAAGAGGCGCGAACCATGGCGTTGGGACCAGTCATGCTGGGGTTGGACGGTGTGGAACTGACTCCGGAAGAGCGGGAGCTGCTGGTGCATCCGCTGGTGGGGGGGGTGATTTTGTTTGCCCGCAATTATCAGTCGCCGGAGCAGGTCGCGGCGCTGACCGCCGCGATTCACGACCTGCGCCGGCCGCGGCTGCTGGTGGCGGTGGATCACGAAGGCGGTCGGGTGCAGCGCTTCCGCGAGGGTTTCACCCGGCTGCCGGCCGTGCGGCGGCTGGGCGAGATCCACGATCGGGACCCGCTGCGCGCCAAATACTTGGCGCGGGCGACCGGGTGGTTGATGGCCGCCGAACTGCGGGCGGTGGGCGTGGATTTCAGTTTCGCGCCGGTGCTGGATTTGGACCACGGTGTGAGCGGCATTATCGGTGACCGGGCTTTCCATTCCGATCCCGAGACGGTGGCGGATCTGGCCCACGCCTACATGAGCGGGATGCAGAAAGCCGGTATGGAAGCGGTGGGCAAGCACTTTCCGGGACATGGCGGCATCGCCGCCGATTCGCATCTGGAACTGCCGGTGGACCCACGCCCCTACGCCGATCTGGAAACCACCGATCTCTTGGCCTTCGAACGAATGATTCATTACGGACTGGCGGCCCTGATGCCCGCGCATGTGGTGTACCCACAAGTGGACGAGCGACCGGCCGGTTTTTCGGCGCGCTGGTTGAAGGAGATCCTGCGCCAGCGTCTGGAATTCCACGGCATGATCTTCAGCGACGATCTGGACATGGCCGGCGCCCGGGAGGCCGGACCGCCGCCGGAACGGGCGCGCGCGGCGCTGGAGGCGGGTTGTGACATGGTGCTGGCCTGCAACGACCGCCGCGCTGCGGTCGTCATTCTGGATCACCTGCGTCATGCCATGGAGCCGGTCAGTCAATTGCGGTTGATCCGGTTGCACGGGCGCGGCCATCTCACCGTGGACCGCCTGCGCCGCAACCCGGTCTGGCGGCGGGCGGTGCGGTTGGCGCAGGATTACGATACCTTCCCGTTCCTGGAGATGGATATCTGAGCGCGCGAGGAAGCGGTCCGATCTCCGGTTTTCGAACCATCAGCGTCCCGCAGCCAAACCTGTTTTATCCTGGAGTTCGCGATGTCCGCCAGACTGACCCCCGAACAGGCGCGCGCCGTGTTGCGCGAGGCCGAGTTGCTGTGCCCGCCGGAGCAGGTCGAGGCCGCCCTGGATCGACTGGCCGCCGCCGTGACCGCCCGTCTGGAGCACCGCGATCCGCTGGTGCTGGTGGTGATGAACGGGGCGTTCATTCCCGGCGCGCAACTGCTGTCCCGCCTGCGGTTTCCGCTGCAGGTCGGCTACCTGCACGCGACCCGCTATCGGAGCGGCACGCGGGGTGGTCAGATCGACTGGATTGCGCCGCCGCGACCCGCCGTGGCCGGCCGGGTGGTGCTGGTGGTGGACGATATTTTCGATGAAGGCGACACGCTCCAGGCGATTCTCGCCGAGGTGCGCCGCCAGGGCGCGGCGGCGGTGTACAGCGCGGTGTTGGCGAACAAGTCGCACGAGCGCAAGGCGCCAGGGCTGAGTGTCGATTTCATCGGTCTGGAGGTCCCGGATCGCTATGTGTTCGGCTGCGGCATGGATTATCAGGAATACTGGCGCAACCTGCCGGCCATTTACGCTGTCCGCGACTGAATGCCTGACGACGGTCGCAGTTGCTCTCCCGCTCTCTCTGATTGGCAAGGAGCTTTACCATGACTCCAACGGTTGCGATTATCGGAGGCACCGGCCTCACCACGCTGGATACCCTGAAAATCACCCATCGGGAAGCCCAGTCCACACCCTACGGCGAGCCATCCAGCCCGATGATTCATGGTGAGTTAAGCGGTCGGGCCGTGGTGTTTCTGGCCCGGCACGGCCAGCATCACACCTTGCCACCGCATAAGATCAACTACCGGGCCAATCTCTGGGCGCTGCACCGGATCGGCGTGCGCCAGGTCATCGCGGTGGCGGCGGTGGGCGGGATTCGGAAGGACATGACGCCGGGCGTTCTGGCGTTTCCGGATCAACTCGTGGATTATACCTGGGGTCGGCACTGCACCTTTTTCGAGGATAATCTGAGCCATGTAACCCATATCGATTTCACCGAACCCTACTGCGGCGAGCTGCGGACGCGGCTGATTCGGGCGGCGCGCGCGTTGGATATTGAAGCGCGGGAATCCTGCACTTACGCGGCGACGCAGGGACCGCGCCTGGAAACGGCGGCGGAAATCCGCAAGCTGGAGCGGGATGGCTGCGACATCGTCGGCATGACCGGGATGCCGGAAGCGGCGTTGGCCCGAGAATTGGAAATGCGCTATGCCGCGTGCGCCGTGGTCGCCAACCGGGCGGCGGGCAAGGCGCCGGGCGAGATCACCATGGCCGAGATCGAGCGGAATCTGCTCGAGGGGATGAACCAGGTCAAGGCTTTGCTGGAGCAGGTGATTCCAACGCTGGGCGAGGCGCTCTCTCCGTGAGCCGTTCGTACCGCGAATGTAGAGATCCAGCCGGGCAAATTTTAGATCCGATAATCCACAAATAACACTATTCTGCTGGAAACCACACAATCCAGGCATCACTGGAAATGGCGAGATGACCATTGCAGGGTGGGCGAGCGGGGAGCAGCGAATGAGCGGACGTTTCGGTTTGGGGGGGTGGAGCGGTTTTTGGCTCCTGCTATTGAATTTGATTTTGCTGTTCCCGGATCGCTTGGCGCTGGCCCAGGAAGCCGGCGAGATGGTCAGCGTCCTGGGAACCGCCGAAGTCCTGCGCGAAGGCCGCTGGCAACTGGTCGACGTCGGCGCGAGGCTGATCGCCGGCGAGACGGTGCGGACCGGCGCGGGCAGTCGGGCGGCGATCCTGCTGGCCAATGGGACGCAGCTCAAGCTGAACGCCAATAGCCAGTTGGAACTCAAGCAGGTAACGCCGCGTTCGGAAGGCTTCGCGCCCGCCGCCGCCCAGGCGCTGCAAAACCTCCTGCGGATGTTAAACGGCGAACTCTGGGTGCGCGGCCGCGAACCGCTGGAAGTGCAAACCGTGCCGGCGACCGCCACCATCCGGGGCACCGAGTTCAACCTCGCCGTCGATCCCGGCGGCGCGGCGCGGCTGGCGGTTCTCGCCGGCTTGGTCGAATTCCGCAATCCACGGGGTCTGGTCCTGGTGGCGGCCAGCGAGCAGGCCGAGGCCACGCGCGACGCCGCGCCGCGCAAGACCGTGCTGGTCGAACCGCTCGATGCGGTGCAATGGTCGTTCTACTATCCGGACCTGGAGAGCCGTCACCAGGAGCATGATCGGGTTCAACTGAACGACCCTTTAGCCGCCGGCTACTGGACCCAGGTCGCGCGGACTCATCTCCGACAAGGCCAGGTTGCCGAGGCCCGGCAGGCCATCGACCAGGCGCTGGCGCGCGATCCCCAGGACGCCCTCGCCTACAGCCTGCGCGCTACCATCGAACTGGTGCAAAACCGGACAACACCGGCGTTGGAAGACGCCGAACGGGCGGTGGCCGCCGATCCGGCCTCGCCCGAGGCGCAGCTCAGCCTGAGTTGGGTCAAACAGGCCGAATTCGATCTGGACGGCGCGCTGGCG
>JAWOHQ010000053.1:0-3866 GCA_046485105.1 Candidatus Competibacteraceae bacterium
AACGCGCCCGACCCGATCTGATTTTGTTGGACATTCTCATGCCGGGGATGGATGGTTACGAAGCCTGTCGGCAGTTGAAGGCGTTGGAGGCGACCCGGGAAATTCCGATCATCTTCATGACGGCCTTATCGGAGACTCGACACAAGGTCATGGCCTTCGACGTGGGTGGCGTGGATTACGTCACCAAGCCCTTCCAGCAGGAAGAAGTGCTCGCCCGGGTGCAAACCCACCTGAACCTGCAACGGCTGCAACGGGCGTTGCGGGAACAGAACGCCCGCCTGCAACAGGAAATCGCGGCGCACCAGCAAGCCAGGGCTACCGTTCGCTACTTGACCGATGAGCTCAGGACCGTCGGCCACTTCGAAGAGATCGTCGGCGACAGCGCCGCGCTGCGGAACGTGCTGGGGCAGGTGGAACTCGTGGCCGGGGCCGACAGCACGGTGTTAATTCAGGGCGAGACCGGCACCGGTAAGGAACTCATCGCTCGCGCCGTCCATAACCGCAGCCCACGGCGGGAACAGCCCTTTATCAAACTGAACTGCGCCGCCCTGCCCCGGGATCTGATCGAGAGCGAACTGTTCGGTCACGAAAAAGGCGCGTTCACCGGCGCTATCCAGCAACGCAAGGGTCGCTTCGAACTGGCTCATCAGGGGACGCTGTTCCTTGATGAAGTCGGCGAACTGCCCTTGGAAGCCCAGGCCAAGCTGCTTCGGGTGTTGCAGGAACAGGAATTCGAACGGATCGGTGGAACCCGGTCCATTCGAGTGGACGTCCGGGTGGTCGCCGCCACCAATCGGGATCTCGAACGCCTGGTCGAGGCGAATCAATTCCGGATCGACCTGTTTTATCGCCTGAATGTTTTCCCATTAACCATGCCGCCGCTGCGCGAGCGCCCGTCCGACATCCTGCCGCTGGCGCAAATTTTTTTAGCCCGGCTGGCCCCTCGGCTGGGCAAAGCGCTCTCCGGCATTTCCGAGACCGCCGCGCGGCGGCTGCAAGGTTATTCCTGGCCCGGCAACGTGCGGGAACTGCAAAACGTCATCGAGCGCGCGGCCATTCTCTCGCCGGGTCCGACGCTCGACATCGATTTTCTGGAGGCGCCGTCCGCCACGGTTTCCCAAGCCGCCACGCCCGATACGCTCGAAAGCGTGGAACGGGCGCATATTCTGCGGGTGCTGGGCGCTACGGATGGGGTGATCGATGGTCCGCAAGGCGCGGCGGCCGTTCTAGGCATCAATCCCAGCACGCTGCGTTCCCGCCTGCGGAAACTGGGAATCAAAAAACCCTTTCCCGCCACCCGTTGAAATGGCGGTCGGAAAGGTCGAACCCGGCAAGTGATCCATGGCTGACCTCCGATCTGGTCGGGAGGGCGATCACCAGGAAACGCCGGCTTTTTCCAGATCGGCATAGGTAGTGGGTTGGCGCGCCGGGTCGATGTCCAGACCGAGCTGCAAGCCGATCTGCGATAGCGAGAAGATGCCGCGCACCGCCAACTGCCCGGTTTCGGGATTTCGATCCACCACCATGGCATGCTGGCGCCCCGCCTGGCGCAGGCTGGCGATGATGTCGCCGACCCGCGCCGCCAGCACGTCTTCCATCAACAGCACCTCCAGTTTGGGCTGGAGAGTCATGATGTCGGCGACCAGCAGATCCTCCCAAGCCCCGCCGGCCTTGGCCAGAATCCGGGCCGGTTTCTCGCCTTCGATGTCGCGACTGGTGATCAGGCCGACGATCTGCCCGGTGGGGTCGCGCGCCAGCAGCAACCGCACTCCACGCTTGACCATGTAATCGAGCGCCTTGTCCAGCGAGGCGGTCAACTCGGTGGTGTAGGCGGTCACCTGACTGAGATCGGTCATGACCTGGGTGGCGGGGTCGTCGGCGCGGACGCGCTCCGGTAACTGCTGCTTGGGGCGAAAATAGCCCACTCCGCTGTCCATGCGCTGGAACGACAAGGGTTGGTAGTCTTGGGTCATCGGGGAGACCTCCGGTTGTTTTAGCTGTAAGGCGCGCGTCGTTCGACCGGGCCGGTCGACCGGCCTGTTTCGGGGGCGACGATGCGCCGCTCAACGCCCCCGTATCGGCCGGGCGATGACGCCATCGGCCCATTCCAAAATCGCTCGCACTCGCGGGGTCAGCAGCGTCCAGGTTTCGGCGCGATCGACCCAACGGTATTCACTGTGTTCGGGACGGCCCAGTTCCGGGTTGGGCATCAGCCGAACCTGGGTGCTAGGGGATTCGGCGATGTAGTAGCGGGCCACCTTGCGGCCCTGATTGTAGGGATGGGTTTCCCGGTAGACATCACCCCAACGAAATTGCAGTCCGGTCAGCGTGGTTTCTTCCTCCACCTCGCGGATGGCCGCTTCCAGCGGCGATTCGTCGGTTTCCACCACGCCTTTGGGAAAATCCCAGTAATTGTAAGCCCGCAGCAGCAGATAATCGTAGTGGCCCTGATTCCAGTGGACCACCACCACACCGGAGGACAGGGTTCGGCTGCCAGATGGTCTGGGACTGGTCACCGTGTTACCCCACGCCGCTCACGACTGGGCGCCAGAGTGATGGGGCGCGCTCAACTCATGCACGGCCTCGACCAGCGCCCGGACGTGTTCCGGATCGGCCTGGGGTTGAACGCCATGGCCGAGATTGAAGACATGGCCGGCTCCGGGACCGAAATCGGCCAGCACTTGGGCGACCTGCTGGCGGATGCGTTCGGGAGAAGCGTACAGCGCGGCCGGATCGAGATTACCCTGGAGCGCCACGCGAGCCCCTACCCGCCGGCGGGCGTCGTCCAAATCCACGGTCCAGTCCACCCCCACCGCGGCGCAGCCGGTCGCGGCGAGGTCTTCCAGCCAGGCGCCGCCGCCCTTGGTGAACAGAATCACCGGCACTCGTTCGTTGGCAGGCGAAGGCGCCAGGCCAGCGACGATTCGGGCCATGAAGTCCAGTGAGAATTCCCGGTAGGCGCGTGGGGCGAGGATGCCGCCCCAGGTGTCGAAAATCATCAGCGCCTGGGCGCCGGCCGCCACTTGGGCGTTCAGATAGTCGGTCACCGCCTGGGTGATGACGTCCAACAACTGATGCAGCCGCGCCGGCTGATCGTAGAGCAGGCCCTTGACCCGGGCGTAATCCTTGCTGGAGCCACCCTCGACCATATAAGTCGCCAGGGTCCACGGGCTGCCGGCGAAGCCGATCAGCGGGACGCGCCCGGCCAGTTCCCGGCGGATCAACCGCACCGCGTCCATGACGTAGCGCAATTCGACTTCTGGATCGGGCGCGGCCAATCGGGCGATGTCGGTGGCCGAACGCACTGGCCGGGCGAATTGTGGACCCTCGCCCTCGCTGAACGACAGGCCCAGACCCATGGCGTCGGGAATGGTCAGAATGTCGGAGAACAGAATCGCCGCGTCCAAAGGAAACCGGGCCAAGGGCTGCAAGGTCACTTCGCAGGCCAGTTCCGGAGTCTGGCACAGGGTCATGAAATCGCCGGCGCGAGCGCGGGTGGCGCGATATTCGGGCAGATAGCGCCCGGCCTGGCGCATCAGCCAGACCGGCGTGCGGTCCACGGGCTGCCGGCGCAGGGCCCGGAGCAGGCGATCATTGTGCGGGGGGGTGGTCATAAGGTTTCGGCTGAGTTGGCGCGACTTTCGACAACGATTTTATGGCAAGTGTGCCAAGGTTCCGAAATTACGTCCATGAATGGATGGTTGCGAGATCGGATCAAGGGTTTTTAACTGTCATAATCACCGATGGCTTGTCCTCATACCCGGCCGCCATGGGGGATGACTACCCGCGGGCCTCGAACATAAAACTCATCCAGCAGTTGGGTCGAGGTTTGGCGGTATATCGCCGGCTATCCTTATTGCGGAAAC
>JAWOHQ010000111.1:0-2776 GCA_046485105.1 Candidatus Competibacteraceae bacterium
TTCCTGAAAGGCAAGGGCCGGGGCTGGGTCACGGCGGAATACGGGATGCTGCCGCGCGCCACCCATACCCGGATGCAGCGCGAGGCCAGCCGGGGCCGGCAAGACGGGCGGACCATGGAAATTCAGCGGCTGATCGGCCGGGCGCTGCGCGCGGTCATGGATTTGGAGGCGCTGGGCGAGCGGACCGTCACTCTGGACTGCGATGTGATTCAGGCCGACGGCGGCACCCGCACCGCCGCCATCACCGGCGGCTTCGTGGCGCTGGCCGACGCGGTGCGCTACCTGGTTGGAAAAAAATCCCTGCGGAAAAACCCCCTGCACGGGCAGGTGGCTTCGGTGTCGGTCGGCATTTATCAGGGCGCTCCGGTGCTGGATCTGGACTACGCCGAGGATGCCGAGGCGGAAACCGACATGAACGTGGTGATGAACGACGCCGGCGCCTTTATCGAAATCCAGGGGACCGCCGAGGGGCACGCCTTCCGCATGGAGGAGTTGCAGGCCATGCTGGAACTGGCCCGGACCGGGATCGGTGAACTGCTGCACAAACAACGCGAAGCGCTGGGTTTACCGGGCTGAGGGTCGCGCTCGTGCGGAAAATCGTGTTGGCCACCGGGAACCCCGGCAAGGTGCGGGAATTCAGCGCCGTATTGGCGGATTTTCACCTGGATATCGTGCCGCAATCGGCGCTGGGGGTGCCGGAAGTGGAGGAAACCGGACTGACTTTCGTCGAGAACGCCATCCTCAAGGCCCGTAACGCCGCCATGCATACCAGCCTGTCGGCGCTGGCCGATGATTCCGGGCTGGCGGTGGACGCGCTGGACGGCGCGCCGGGCATCTATTCAGCCCGCTACGCCGGTCCCGGCGCCAGCGACCGAGCCAATCTCGATCGGCTGTTGGCCGAGTTGCGCGACGTGCCGGAAGCGCGGCGCACCGCCCGGTTTCAATGCGTGCTGGCGTTGCTACACCATCCGGCCGATCCGACGCCGCTGATCTGTCAGGGGATCTGGGAAGGGGTGATCACCTTCGCGCCACGCGGCGCGAACGGCTTCGGTTACGACCCGGTGTTTTGGGTAGTCGATCAGGGCAAAACCTCCGCCGAGTTGGAGCCGGCCATCAAAAATCGGCTCAGCCATCGCGGCCAGGCCCTGGCCCAACTGGTCCGCGCCCTGGCCCTGGATCACGCGCCGCTGGCGGGAGCGCGGGAATAAAGCCGATGCTGCGGCTGACCGCGCCGATTCCGCTGGCGCTCTACGTGCATATCCCCTGGTGCGTCCGCAAGTGCCCGTATTGCGACTTCAATTCGCACGAGGCGCGCGAACCCATGCCGGAAAAAGCTTACGTGGACGCCTTGCTAGCCGATCTGGAGCAGGATTTGCCCCGAGTGTGGGGACGGCGCATCGCCAGCGTGTTCATCGGTGGGGGCACGCCGAGCCTGTTCTCGGCCGAGGCGTTGGATCGTCTGCTGTCAGGGTTACGCGCCCGTTTGCCGCTGCGCCCGGACCTGGAAATCACCCTGGAGGCCAATCCGGGCACGGTGGAGCGCGGGAAATTCGCCGAATTCCGCGCCGCCGGCGTCAACCGGCTGTCCATCGGCGTACAGAGCTTCGACGACGAGCATCTACGGCAGTTGGGGCGGATTCACGACCGCCGAGAGGCCCTTGCCGCCGCCGAGGAAGCCCATGCCTCTGGACTGGAGAATTTCAACCTGGACCTGATGTTCGGCCTGCCAGGCCAGACGGTCGCGGTGGCGCTGGCCGACATCGCCACCGCGCTGGCGCTGCAACCGGCGCATCTTTCCTATTACCAACTCACCCTCGAACCCAATACGACGTTTCAGCGCTCGCCACCGGCGCTGCCGGATGACGACACCGTGGCGCTCATCCAGGAACAGGCCCAGGCGGAACTGGCCCGGCACGGCTTTCGGCAGTACGAGGTCTCCGCCTACGCCCGTCCGGGCCGGTGCTGCCAACACAATCTGAATTATTGGGAATTCGGCGACTATCTCGGCATCGGCGCCGGCGCGCACGGCAAGCTGAGCGATCCGGCCAACGGGCGAATTCACCGGTTGTGGAAACTGAACCATCCCCGAGATTATCTGGCGGCGGCGGGGACAGCGGCCGGGATCGGCGGCGACGCGCCGATTCGCGAGGCGGATTTGCCGGTGGAGTTTCTGATGAACGCGCTGCCGCTGGTCGAAGGCGTGCCGGCGAGGTTGTTCGCGGAGCGCACGGGGTTGCCGCTGGCCGCGCTGGAGCCGGCGCTGAGCCGGACGCGGGAACGCGGTTTGCTGGAAGAAGACCCCGAACGCCTGCAACCAAGCGAACGGGGTCTGCGGTTTTTGAACGACCTCTTGCAGGAGTTCATGCCGTCGGATCGGCACGATTGACGGCATAATGGTCCTTTCGGATACCAAGGTTATCGACGTTCCCTCGCCCGATGGGCGGAAACGCGCTTGGGATGTAAGAGTTCAGTGAGCGGTTCTCCGGAGATCGATGTCCTCTCTAAAATCGATGGTTGCCGATCCAACCGAACCTTGCTGAACAAAACGGGTTGCACCCGATGCCGACAGGAATGTCTCGCTATAAGATCCCTGCATGTTCACCGTGCCGATGATGGTGCCATCTCTGGTGCTGGTGATGTTATAGGAGAAGGTAAACCCTCCACCGGAGGCGGTTGTGGTGAACGAGCGTGGCTCCGAGCGATTCAGTTCCGCCTGCGTGCAGTTCCCATGTGAGTCGAAATTCCAATTGTACTGGAATCCAGCTCTATCGAGCTT
>JAWOHQ010000126.1:0-5339 GCA_046485105.1 Candidatus Competibacteraceae bacterium
GCCAGGGTCAACAAAAAGGCGGTCCAGTACAGGTGATCTTCGAAGCCCGCCGCCACGATCATGGATTTGCTGACAAAGCCGGAGAACAGCGGAAAGGCCGAGATCGACAACCCACCGATCAGGGTGAAGACAAAGGCCAGCGGCATCTTCTTATACAAGCCGCCCAATTCGGTGAATTTGCTCTGGCCGGTGGCGTACAGCACCGAACCCACGCCCATGAACAGCAGCCCCTTGTAAAGAATATGGGCGAAGGCGTGAGCGCAGGCGCCGTTGATCGCCATTTCCGTGCCGATGCCCACCGCGGCCACCATGTAGCCGACCTGGCTGATGATGTGGTAAGCCAACAAACGCCGGGCGTCATTCTCCAGCACGGCGTACACCACGCCGTACAGGGCCATCGCCACCCCGAGCGGGATCAGAATCTCCATGCCGGGGAAGCCCCGCGCCAAGGCATAGACGGCGGTCTTGGTGGTAAAGGCGCACATGAACACCGCGCCGCTCACCGTGGCTTCGCCGTAGGCGTCGGGCAACCAGGCGTGCAACGGCGGCACCGCCGCGTTCAGGATGAAGCCGATCAGGATCAGGTAAATCCCCAGGGTCGGATTGACGACATCCAACTGAACGAAGCTCAGGCTGCCGACGTCCTGGTAGTGCAGCACCAACCCGGCCAGCAGCACCAGGCCGCCGGCGGTATGCACCAGGAGATAGCGGTAGCCGGCGGCCAGGGATTCGGGCCGCCGCCGGAACCAGACCAGGAATACCGAGGAAAAGGCCATCAGTTCCCAGAACAGGAACAGCACCAGGAAATCGCCGGCGAAGATCACCCCGAGCGAGCCGGCTACGTACAGCCAGGCGGCCATGTGTTCGTAGGTATTTTCGACGCGCAGACCGTACAGCGTGCCGATGAAGCACATCAGGGTCATGATGTAGGCGAACACCAGGCTTAACCGGTCCACCCGGCCGAAGGTCAGCTCCCAGTCCAGGAACGGGAACACCCCAAAGGTTCCGGGCTGCATGACCAGCACCGCCACGAAGGCGGCCGCCGGGACCAGCAGCAGGACCGGTTTGCGGAGCGCGCCCCGAATCCAAGGCAGGGCGCAGGCGCCGACGATCAGGATGAGCGCCGGATGCAGCCAGAAGTCGCTAATCATAGTAGTCTTCGCGGGTCATGACGCCCAAGTGGCCGAACCACTTGGACAGGAGGATGATCGCCACGCAGGCGATCAGGCCGAAAAGGGACCAGAAACCCGGCAGCTTTTCCATGGCCGTGTGCGCGTGGTGCTTGTCCAGCAGCAGGGCGTCCCACAGCACCAGCAGGGCCAACACCCCGTAACTCAACCGGACGACCAGCCGGAGCCGATCACGCAGGAAATCAATGAGCTTTACAATCATCCGCTTAGCCTCGCAGCGCCCCCGCAAAACGCACACCCTCCCTGGGGGAGAGGATAGACGAGCGGAGGGCAAATACTTGTCTCAACTTAATCCCGCCGTCACCGCCTTGACGAATTGCATCATGACCTCCGGGAAGATTCCGATCAGCACCGAAATAACCGCCGCGATCAGAATCGGTACGACCATGGTGAGCGGCGCCTCCTTGATCCCTTGATACACCGCGCCGGCCGGCGGCTTGGCGAAAAAGGCCCGGTAGGTGATGGGCGCGAAGTAGGCCACATTGAGCAGGGTCGAGACCAACAACACCATCAGGATGCCGATCTGTCCGGCGTCCAGCGATCCCACCAGCAGATACCACTTGCTCACGAACCCGCCCACCGGCGGCGCGCCGATCATCGACAGCGAAGCGATGGCGAAGGCCGCGAAGGTGAAAGGCATCACCCGACCCAAACCGTCCATCTCGGAGATGTCCTTCTTGTGGCTGGCCACGTAAATGGCCCCGGCGCAGAAGAACAGGGTGATCTTGGCGAAAGCGTGATTGGCGATGTGAATCAGGCCGCCCTCAATGGCCGCCGGCGTGAGCAGGGCCACCCCCAGGATGATGTAGGAGAGCTGGCTCACGGTGGAGTAAGCCAGCCGGGCCTTAAGATTATTCTTGCCCAGGGCAATGATCGAAGCGGCCAGAATCGTGAAGGAGACGAACCAGGCGGTGGCGATACCCAAGCCCAGGGCGTCCAGGTTTTCCACGCCAAACACGTACAACATCACCCGGGTGGTGCAGAACACTCCGACCTTGACCACCGCCACCGCGTGGAGCAGGGCGCTGACCGGGGTCGGCGCCACCATGGCGCCGGGCAGCCAGGCGTGCATGGGCATCACCCCGTTCTTCGCGAACCCCAGCAGACAGCACACGTACACCACGATGATCAGAGTGGGGCTGACCTCATCCGGAAAAATGCCGCTGGCGATGTTGTCGGCGAAATCGAGGGTGCCGGTAGCGACGTAGATCACGAGCATGGCTGGCAGCACCAGACCCACCGAGCCGCCCAGCAGAAAGACCAGATATTTACGGCTGCCGGAGAGCGCTTCCCGATCCTGATGGTGGGCCACCAAGGGATAAGTGGACAGGGACAGCATCTCGTAGAACAGATACATCGTCAGCAGATTGCCGGAGAAAGCCACGCCCAGAGTGGCGCACAACGAGAGCGCGAAACAGACGTAGAACCGAGTCTGGGCGTGTTCGTTGAGCCCTCGCATGTAGCCGATGCAATACACCGAGGCCACGATCCACAAGAAGGAGGAAATCAAGGCGAAGAACAGGCCAAAGCTGTCCACCCGGAAGCGGATGGACAATTCGGGCAGGATATGCACCAGATCCACGGCCACGGTCTGGCCCGCCACGATCCAGCCGATCAGGGATAGCACCAGGGCGAACTTGATGCCGGCCGCCACGAGAGTCCAGAACTCGCGCACGTTGGGTCGATGATGATTGGCGACGATCAAGGGCACGGCGGCGAGCGAAACCCCGACCGCCAGCACCGGCAGGATGGAAGGAAACAGCGCGGAAGTCATCACCATCCCTCCGGGATCGCCCAGCGGACGAAATGCGTCACCATCTCATTGGTATACAGGCCGAGCACGACCAGCGACGCCGCGGTCAACGCCATGGGGACCAGCATCGAAGCCGGAGCTTCGGCCAGGGCCGCGGTCGGGTGGGCATGCTCGTGAGGGTCGTGACCCTGCCCCTCAGCCGAGGGCGTGGCGTCGGGCGGACCGAACAGGGCGATTTCAATGAGCCGGAAGAACATGATCGCGGCGATCAGACTGGAGACGAGCAGGGCGACGACAAAGACCCAGGCCTCTGCCTGGACCCCGCCCTGGATCAGATACCACTTCGAGAAAAAGCCGCAGGTGGGCGGTACGCCGATGATGGAGGCGGCCCCGACCAGGAAGACCGTGGCGGTCACCGGCATCCGCTGGAAAATCCGGTGCATGGCCGCCAAGGAACGGTCGCCGGTGCGATAAATGATGGCGCCCACCGCCATAAACAGGCACAGAGTCATCAGCGCATCGGCCAGGATGTGGTACACCGCGCCGGTCAGGCCGCTCGCGTTGGCCAGCCAGGCGCCGCCGACCATATAACCGATCTCCGCCACGATGATGTAGGTGAGCATCTTTTTCAGATCGCGCTGGGCCAGGGCCGAAATCATGCCGACCAGCATGGCTGCGGAAGCCAGTCCGATCACCAGCGTTCCCCACGGGATGACGCCGAACACATAATCCGCCGAAAACACCGAAAACATTAGGCGGATCATGACGTAGACGCTCACCTTGGTCATCAGCGGCGCGATCAGGCAACTGGAGGTGATCGAGGAATGAGCGTAGGCGTTAGGCAACCAGCCGTGCAGCGGGAAAAACGCCATCTTGGCCCAGACGCCGATGAGAATCAGGATGAAACCGACACGGATGCTTTCGGACGATTGCAGTTCCGGACGGGCGAGGATTTCGGCGAGGTCCGCCATGTTGAGCGAACCGGTTTTGATGTACAAATAACCGACGCCGAGCAGGTAAAAACCGGCCCCGATGGTGCCGACGATCAGATACTTGAAGGTCGCGTAATAGGCCGGACCCCGACCCAGGGCCAGAAGAGCGTAGCTGGACAGGGCGGAAATCTCCAGCAGCACGAATAGGTTGAACACATCGCCGGCGGCGGTCATGCCGAGCAGGCCGGCGACCAGCAGGGCGTAGAGGGCGTAATACAAATGAACCCGGTCCGGATTCTCCTGTTCGGCGGTGTGCAGCGAGTAGATCGCGGTCAGCAGGGCGCAGCCGGCGACCAACACCAGTATCACCCCGCTTAAGTGGTCGATCACCAGTTCGATGCCGATCGGCGGCGGCCAGTCGCCGAGCCGGTAGCGCACGGCTTCGCCGCCGCCTTCCAGCACCGCGCCGAGCGCCGCCAGCGCAGCCAGGAGGGAACCGGTTAAGGCCGCGACGAGCAACCCATAAGCCAACCGGCGACCGGGCTGCGCCGGCAGGGGCAGGGTCGAGTACTCGGCCATCCAGCGTTGGCCAATCACCCAGACATGACGGAGGCCGTCCCCCAAGGTGAGGAGCAAGGCGGCGAACAGCGGAATGGCGATGATGAGAATGGGGGCTTGGCCGCTCATTCCCGCCGATCCCGCCGATCCCGCCGATCCTGGAGGACCTCTTCTTCCTCGATAGTGCCATGGACCCGCTGGATCTTTTGGAGAAGGGCCAACGCCACCCCCAAGGTGCCCACTCCAACCACGATGGCGGTGAGCATCAGGACATGCGGTAGAGGATTAGCGTAGGCTATCGCTTCGATGGGGGCGGAACCCACCACGCCGTGGCCCTCCAGAATGATCGGGATCGAGGCGCCTTTCTTTTCGCCGACGGAGATGTAGAACAGGATGATGGCGGTTTGGAAGATGGTCATGCCGATGACCTTCTTCATGAGATTATTCTTGGCGATCATGCCGTACAGACCGATCAGCAGAAGGATCAGGGCAGCCCAGTAGTTGTATTTGGCGACGATAAACGGTAGCAACTCGTCCACGGTTACAGACCCTCGTCCAAATCCCCACCCGAGGCCAGGTCGAGGTAGAGCGACACCATGACGGCCATGACCGTGATCCCGACCCCGATTTCCACGGCGAGAATCCCGTGCGAGCGCGCCATGACCTCGGTGGAGCCGAGCATCCCAGCGAGGGCGGCGTAGCCGAGAAAGTTCCAACCCAGCGCCATGCACAGCGCGCCGACGCCGGCGTAGAGCAACACGCCGGCGGCGCAGCAGAACAGCACCGTTTTTTCCCGAAACCGCGCCAGCACCGCCCGCAGGTCGTAGCACAGGGCCAGCAGAATGAAGCTGGCCCCGAAGATCACCCCACCCTGAAAGCCGCCACCGGGACTGTAATGACCGTGGG
>JAWOHQ010000129.1:0-16004 GCA_046485105.1 Candidatus Competibacteraceae bacterium
GCGCTGGCTTTTCCCCTTAGTCTCGACGAAAGCAGCGATGGTCAATTCCCACTAAAGTATTGAAGTGAGAATTCATGCTTGGTCGCCGCGAGTTCCCTGGATTCCCCAGTCCCGTTCGCGAGGTGTCTATGTCCAGAGCATCGGAGTTAATGAAATTGCCGGGCGCGGTGGCGGCCGGGGTCTTTTCCCGAAAAGGGCTGTTGAATGACTTCGAGGGTCCTTTCCCGGAGGCTCAAGCCGCGTTGCTGATGAATCTCTGCGCCTCAATGACCCTTACCATAGAGATGCAGGGTCGTCTCTTGGCCGATTTGACGGGGGTGCCCGGTTGGGGGACCTGCGAAGGCTGGATCCTCTGGGGTCCGGAAATGTCCCTGGTGACGGTGGGTGATAGCGCCTGCGTCGTGAGTTTGGGTGAAACCTCGTTCCAAGAGGTGATCTCGACCATGCGCGCGGCAGCGGATATTGAAGCATAAAGTCGATCAAAAACAGGAGAACAGGTATGCCTACTTTGGATCAATTGATGTCTCTGCCCGGTGCCTATGGTGCGCTTGAATTTTCTTGCACCGGCGATTTGGGTGAGACCCGAGGTGATTTCAAGCGCGACTTTGCCGAAGTCGTCGCCCAAATGTGCGCCGCCAACATGGCTCTCTACCGGATGCAGGCTACGGGTTGGGCGAAGCTTTCAGGCCAACAGGGGTTTCTACCCGAACGGGGCTTTGCCTTCCTGGGCCTGGATGACGTGATGATGGGCATGAACAGCAAGGCCGTGCTCGCCAAGAGAGAGGTTTTTGACTATGACCAAGCCTATAAGCTCTTCAATGAAGAGGTCTAGAAACATGGGCATCGCGACAGGAGGATGAGGCCATGCTTAATTTGGAGAGCCTGCTGAGCGTCCAGGGGGTCATCGCGGCGCTGCGCTTCAGTGACGATGGCTCCTTGATCGAATCCGTGGGCGAACTGGAGCAGACGCAGCGCCGTCTGGCCGCGGATATCTGTTATGCGAACGGGCGCATGATGCATCAAGGCGGCGATATACTCATGACCCTTTCCGACATGCAAGGATGGCCACCTCACGGCTGGATGATGATGGGTGATGAGCTGTCCCTCTGTGCGGTCGCGGGGGTCGCCTGCTTCGTGAGAAATAGCGAGGCGTCTTTCAACGAAGTGTTGCGGGTTCTGGCTGAGGTGGGGCGCCAATAGGGCATCACCTCGACGTGCCCGGCAATACGTCCCGCACCTCACCGGACAAGGAGCACGGCGATGGAATTTCGGCTTGAAAGCGATAGCATGGGGGCGATCCAGGTTCCCGCCGACCGGTACTGGGGCGCGCAGACCCAGCGTTCGCTCGAGCATTTCAGGATCGGCGGCCACCGGTTCCCGCCAGCCGTCATCCGGGCTTTTGGCCTCGTCAAAAAAGCGGCGGCCCTGACCCTCCGCGAACTGGGCCAGCTCGACGAGGGCAAGGCCGCGCTCATCGTCCAGGCCGCCGACGAGGTGATCGCCGGCCAGCTCGACGACCACTTCCCGCTGGTGGTGTGGCAGACCGGCAGCGGCACGCAATCGAACATGAACGCCAACGAGGTCATCGCCAACCGCGCGAACGAACTCGCCGGCCACCCACTCGGCTCGAAAGAACCGATCCACCCTAATGACGACGTCAACCGATCCCAGTCGTCGAACGACGTGTTCCCCACCGTGATGCACATCGCCGCGGTCCAGCAAATCCAGGAGCGGCTGTTGCCCAGCGTGGCGCGTTTCCGCGCCGCCCTGGAGCAAAAAAGCGCGGCGTTCGGGGACATCGTCAAGATCGGCCGCACCCATTTGATGGATGCTACGCCGCTCACTCTCGGCCAGGAATTCGGCGGTTACGCGGCGCAACTCGCCTTCGCGGAGAAACAGATTGAGGCGGCGCTGACGGGCCTCTACGAACTTGCGCTCGGGGGCAGCGCCGTTGGCACCGGACTCAACACGCCCCCCGACTACGCGCGACAGGTCGCGGCCCGGATCGCCGCGCTCACCGGCCTGCCGTTCGTGACCGCAGCCAACAAGTTCGCCGAGCTGGCGGCGCACGATGCGCTCGTCGCGGCCAGCGGCGCCACGCGCGTGCTTGCGGTCGCCTGCATGAAGATCGCCAACGACATCCGCCTGCTCGGCAGCGGCCCGCGCTGCGGCATCGGCGAGATCGCCCTGCCGGCCAACGAGCCGGGCAGTTCCATCATGCCGGGCAAGGTGAACCCGACCCAGGCGGAAGCGCTGACGATGGTCGCGGCACAGGTCATGGGCAACGACGTCGCCATCGGCATCGCCGGCGCTCACGGTCACTTCGAACTCAATGTGTTCAAGCCGGTGATGATCCACAACTTGCTGGAGTCGGTCGGCCTGCTGGCCGACGCCTGCGACAGCTTCACCCAGCACTGCGTGATCGGCATCGAACCCAACCGCGACGCGATCGCGCGCCATGTAGCGAACTCCCTGATGCTGGTCACGGCGCTTAACCCGGTCATCGGCTACGACCAGGCCGCCCAGGTCGCCAAGCTGGCTTACGCGCAGAATCTCTCGCTCAAAGAGGCGGCGCTGCGCCTCGGTCTCCTCAGTGGCGAGGAGTTCGACCACTATGTCCGCCCCGATCAGATGGTGCATCCCTGAACCGCGCGCTTTCCGTTCGTGCATCCGACGGATGCGGAGCGCGAATGGCTGCTTGACAGTGCAGGCGTTACGGGCGCGCCACTATCGCCCGATCTCAACTAAAGGAAACACAGTATGAGTCATCATCTCGACCAGAGCACCCAGGATTGCATCGCCGCCTGCAACGCCTGCGCGACCGAGTGCGGCAACTGTTTCGCGCACATGGTGGGTAAGGAAAGCGAAAATAGCTGTCCGGCCTGCTGTATTGAGTGCGCGGCGATCTGCCGGTTGTGCAGCGATGCGATGGCCCGCAACAGTCCCTTTGCCCAGCAGGTTTGCAAGTTGTGCGCGGACATCTGCGACTGGTGTGCGAAACAATGCGACGCGCATGACATGGATCACTGTAAGGGCTGCGCCGAGGCGTGCCGTCGTTGCGCCGACGCTTGTCGCAGTATGGCTCAATAATTTCCAGACCCTCACGCAAGGAAAAATCGATGAAACGTGAAACGCTCAAATCAATTCGGGCACTGTGCCTTGCTCCTGTCACTGCGCTTTACCTGGTGTCCGCAGTCGCACAGCCGCAGGCTTCTCCCTCAGCGCCCCCCTCAGCGCCCCCCTCGGCCAGCATGCCCCACGGACACATTCAGCAAGGCACGACCGGGTCGGACGGCATGAAGCAGTCGATGATGACGGGAATGGACAGCATGCAAAAGATGCCCATGTCCGGCGACACCGACAAGGACTTCGCGATGATGATGAAGATCCACCATCAGCAAGCCTTGGACATGGCGCAAATGGAACTTGAGCACGGAAAATCGCCAATAATGAAGGAGATGGCCCGCAAGATCATAGCCGCGCAGAAGGAGGAGATCGCCCAGTTCGATCAGTGGCTCGCCGAGCAAAAGTGATTGATCAAGTCGAGAGACCTACGGGCCAGAACCATGAGGTCAATCCATCAATCTAAATGAAGCGAGGTAAGGCGATGGCAACGGATCCGGTCTGTGGCATGCAGGTTGACGAGCGAACTGCGGCAGGACGCAGCCGGTTTGAAGAAAAAAGTTATTATTTCTGTTCCACCACTTGCCAGCAGAAATTCGAGGCCCACCCGTCCGCGCACGTTGCCGGACCGCCTCACCATGGTGGCACAGCGCACTCTGGACACGCGCATCACGACGCCCAACCCCCGCCCGAGTCTCCGGGTCAGGACGGTGGCGCGGTAATGGTCGCTGGCGCGGCGCCGCCGGGAACTCACTATACCTGCCCGATGCACCCGGAGATCGTGCGCGAGGCGCCGGGCGATTGCCCGATCTGCGGGATGGCGCTGGTGCCGATGGCGGGCACGGGCGGCGGCGAGGCCGACAATGCCGAATTGCGCGCGCTGACGTGGCGGTTGTGGGTCGGTGCCGTGCTCTCCCTGCCGTTGGTGGTGCTCGCGATGTCGCCCATGATCGGCTTCCCGGAACTGTTCGGCCTGTTGCCGCAGGAACGGGGGTGGATCGAGTTTGTGCTGGGCACCCCGGTCGTGCTGTGGGCCGGCGGGCCGATCCTGCGCAAGTTCTGGTTTTCGCTGGTGCATCGCGCGCTCAACATGTACACGCTGATCGGGCTGGGGGTGGGACTCGCCTACCTGTTCAGCCTCGCCGCCGTGTTTTTTCCAGGCCTGTTCCCGTTGGAGTTCCGCGCGCACGACGGCGCGGTTGGGACTTATTTTGAGGCGGCGGCCGTGATCGTGACCCTGGTGCTGCTGGGCGACTTCCTCCAGTTGCGCGCGATGGGCCAGACCGGCCAGGCCCTCCAGAAATTGCTGCAACTCGCGCCCAACTTGGCCTGGCGTCTGGGCGACGACGGCAGTGAGGAACAGGTTCCGCTCGAAAGTATCGCGGTGGGTCACCGGCTGCGGGTGAAGCCGGGCGAGAAAGTGCCGGTGGACGGTACAGTGCTCGAGGGTACGAGTCGGGTGGATGAATCGATGATCACCGGCGAGCCCATGCCAGTGGCCAAGGCGGCGGGCGACAAGGTCACCGGCGCCACCGTCAATGGCAATGGTTCGTTGGTGATCCTCGCCGAACGAGTGGGCGCTGACACGCTGCTGGCGCGGATCGTTCATCTCGTGGGAGAGGCCCAGCGCACGCGCGCACCGATCCAGAAGCTCGCCGATGTCATCGCGGCGTACTTTGTCCAGGTCGTAGTGGGCATCGCTCTCGTGACAGCGCTCGTGTGGGGGTTTCTCGGCCCCGAGCCGAAATTCGCCTACGCCTTTCTCAACGCCGTGGCCGTGTTGATCATTGCCTGCCCCTGTGCCGTCGGCCTCGCAACGCCTATCTCCATGACCGTCGCCATGGGGCAAGGCGCGCGCGCCGGTCTTCTGTTCCGCAATGCCGAGGCCATCGAGCGCATGCGTGACATCGACACCGTGGTGGTGGACAAGACCGGCACGTTGACCCTCGGGCATCCCGCCCTGACCGATTTTGTCGCCGAGGGCCTTCCAGAAAATGAAGCCCTGGCGCTCGTCGCCGGCGTGGAACAGCTTTCCGAGCATCCGATCGGGCTGGCCATCGTTGCGGGAGCCAAGGCGCGCGGCCTGACGCTGGGGTCGGCTGCCGCCTTCGATGCCGTCAACGGCCTCGGCGTGCAAGCGGATATCGCTGGCCAGCGCGTGCTCGTCGGCAGCCGCAGCTTCCTCGCCCAGCACGGCATCGATACCCAGCCTTGGGAAGCGCGCGCGGAAGTCTGGCGTCTGGAAGCGAAAACGGTCGTGTTCTTCGCGGTGAAGGGCGTGGCCACCGGACTCGCGGCGGTCGCCGATCCGATCAAGGAAAGCACACGGGAAGCGATCGCTACATTAAAAGATTCAGGCGTCCGCCTGGTGATGCTCACTGGCGATTCGCGCAGCACGGCCGACGCCGTGGCCCGGCAACTCGGCATCGCCGAAGCCATCGCCGAAGTGCTGCCCGAGGACAAGGCGGGTCATGTGAAGCGCTTGCAGGCCGAAGGGCGCAAGGTCGCGATGGCCGGTGACGGCATCAACGACGCGCCGGCGCTGGCCCAGGCCGATGTCGGCATCGCCATGGGCACCGGCACCGATGTGGCGATGGAGAGTGCCGGCGTGACGCTGGTCAAGGGCGACTTGCGCGGCATCGCGCGCGCCGCCGTCCTGTCGCGCGCCACGATGCGCAACATCCGCCAGAACCTCGCGTTCGCCTTTGGCTACAACGCGCTCGGCATCCCGGTAGCCGCCGGCGTGCTCTACCCGGCGTTCGGTCTGCTGCTGTCGCCGATCTTCGCCGGTGCCGCCATGGCGCTGAGTTCGGTGTCCGTGGTAACCAACGCATTGCGGCTTAACCGCGTCAAGTTATAAACGTACTCTCTGAACCGCGCGCTTCCCGTTCGTGCGTCCGACGACGCGGAGCGCGCCCGGCCGGGGATGTCTCACCCACCCCTTGCGAGGATTTCCCATGAGCCTTAACTCGTTCGATAGCCAAGCCAACCTCACCGTTTTGGGTCAGACCTTCGGCATCCACCGGCTCGACGCCCTGTATCCGGCGTACCCGGCCGTCGCGTATCTGCCGTTCTCGATCAAGATTCTGCTCGAAAATCTTCTCCGCACCGAAGATGGACGATCCGTCCGCCCCGCGGACATCGAAGCCGTCGCCCGGTGGCAGGCCAAGGCCGCGCCGACCCAGGAGATCGCCTTCACGCCGGCGCGCGTCCTGTTGCAGGACTTCACCGGCGTCCCGGCGGTCGTCGACCTGGCGGCGATGCGCGAAGCCGTCCTGCGCCTGGGCGGCGACCCGAAGACGATCAACCCGCTCCAACCGGTCGAACTGGTCATCGATCACTCGGTGCAGGTCGATGCGTTCGGCAGCAAGGACGCGCTCCAGCAGAACGCCGACCTCGAGTTTTCCCGCAACCGCGAGCGCTATCGATTCCTCAAGTGGGGGCAGCAGGCGTTCCACAACTTCCAGTGCGTGCCGCCCGACACCGGTATCGTCCATCAGGTCAACCTCGAATTTCTCGCGCGCGTGGTCATGACCGCGGACGGCCAGGCGTATCCCGACACCCTGGTCGGCACCGATTCGCACACCACGATGATCAACGGACTCGGCTGTCTGGGCTGGGGCGTCGGCGGGATCGAGGCCGAGGCCGCCATGCTCGGGCAACCGGTCAGCATGCTCCTGCCGCAGGTGATCGGCGTGCGCCTCACCGGCCAGTTGCCCGAGGGTACGACGGCGACCGATCTGGTGCTAACGATCACCCAGATGCTGCGCCAGCACGGCGTGGTCGGCAAATTCGTCGAATTCTTCGGCGAAGGCGTGCTCGGGTTGCCGCTGGCCGATCGGGCGACGATTGCGAATATGGCGCCCGAGTACGGCGCCACCTGCGGCCTGTTCCCCATCGACGCCGAGACGCTGCGCTACCTGCGCTTCTCCGGCCGCCCTGAGGAACAGGTCGCCCTGGTCGAAGCCTACGCCCGGGAGCAGGGTCTGTTCCTGATGCCGGGCGCGCCCGAAGCGGAGTACAGCGAGGTGTTGTCCCTCGATCTGTCGACCGTCGAGCCGAGTCTGGCCGGGCCGATGCGTCCGCAGGATCGCGTCCGGCTCGGCGCGGTGAAATCCTCCTTCGAAGCCGCGCTCGCCGCCCACCACGCCCGCCCCAGGGCGCCAAAATCCGCGAGCGAGGTCCGGGAAACTCCACCGCCCAGCGCCACCGCTGACGTTGCGGAACTCGATTCCGCCGGCTTGCAGGCGCCGGATACCGTCCCGCCCCGCGTCCTCGCCGACCCCAACGTCACGGACGGTTCCGTGGTCATCTGCGCCATCACCAGTTGCACCAACACCTCCAATCCGTCGGTGCTGGTCGCCGCCGGGCTGGTCGCGAAGAAGGCGGTCGAACGCGGGTTGACGGCCCAGCCGTGGGTGAAGACCAGCCTGGCGCCCGGCTCCAAGGTGGTGACCGAGTACCTCGCGGCGGCCGGCCTGCTGGCGTACCTGGAACAGATCAATTTCTTCACGGTCGGCTACGGCTGCACGACCTGCATCGGCAACAGCGGTCCCCTGCCACCCGCGGTGTCGCGGGCCATCGCCGACAGCGAGCTGATGGTGGGCGCCGTCCTTTCAGGCAACCGCAATTTCGAGGGGCGGGTGCATGCCGAGGTGCGCGCCAACTACCTGGCGTCGCCGCCGCTGGTCGTCGCGTATGCCCTCGCCGGGCGCATCGACCTCGATCTGACCCGCGATCCGCTCGGCCACGACCCGGCCGGCCAGCCGGTCTTCCTGAAGGATCTCTGGCCGACCCAGCGCGAAGTCGCCGAAACGATCGAAAAGGCGCTCGACGCCCGCATGTTCCGCGCGGTTTATGCGGATGTCTACACCGGCGATGAAGCGTGGCGAGCGCTGAGCGTGCCCGAAGGCGATCTGTTCCAGTTCGGGCCCGACTCCACCTACGTCCGGCTCCCGCCGTACTTCGCGACCTTGCGCAAAGAGCCGGACCCGGTCGCGCCGATCGCGGGCGCCCGCGTGCTCGCGCTGCTCGGCGACAGCATCACGACCGACCATATCTCGCCGGCGGGCTCGATCAACCCGGATAGCCCGGCGGGCCGGTATCTGATCGCGCAGGGCGTCGAACCCCGGGATTTCAATTCCTACGGCGCGCGGCGCGGCAACCACGAGGTCATGGTGCGCGGCACCTTCGCGAACGTGCGCCTGCGCAACCGGCTGGCGCCCGGCGCCGAAGGCGGCGTCACCCGCCATCTGCCTTCGGGCGCAACGATGAGCATTTTCGCCGCCTCCGAGCGCTACGCGCGGGACGGCGTGCCGTTGCTGGTCATCGCCGGTAAGGAGTACGGATCGGGCTCGTCGCGCGACTGGGCGGCCAAGGGACCGTTGCTCCTCGGCGTGCGGGCGGTGCTCGCGGAGAGCTACGAGCGCATCCACCGTTCGAATCTGGTCGGCATGGGTATTTTGCCGCTGGAGTTCAAGCCCGGCGAAACCCCGGCGACGTTGGGGCTCACCGGCGAAGAGATCTTCGCGATCGAAGGGGTCGCCGAAGTGCTGGCGCGCGGCCTAGCGAGCGGTCGCGAGGTGACCGTCAAGGCCGAGGGCGCGGAGGGTGCGGTGATAACGTTCGCCGCCATCCTGCGCATCGATACGCCGCAGGAGGTTCGCTATTACCAACATGGCGGCATCCTGCCGTATGTGTTGCGGCAGATGGTGTGATCGCTGTCGATTACCCATGAGTCCTCTCCTCCCCTGCGCGGGGGGATTGGGGTGAGATGTAACAGAGTGAGGAGTGAGCCCGATGTTTAAGACCTCCCATCGCGAAAACCGGGTCGTAGCCGTTTCCGCCGAACGGATGTTCGACGTGGTCGCCGACGTGGAGCGCTATCATGAGCACCTGCACCCCTCCGACGGACAGGGCCAAGGTGAGCAGGACGATGAGAAACCCAAGCGCTTTGTGTCGGCGCTCCGAAGCGAAAAACGCCTTGGACATGATCCAAAGTTGCCGGCAGGTTGTGCCGAAAGACGCCATCTGTCTGAGAGGCGTTTTGTACAGCCTTTTGCTGATTAGGCCATTGAAAATAAAGCCCTCACCCCCAACCCCCTCTCCCACAGGGAGAGGGGATTTTTTGTACAGGCTCTTAGAAGCTGTACAAAAACTCCGTAGCCCGGATGCAGGCCTTCAGGCCGAAATCCGGGGGTTTCCTGGATTTCGCTTCGCTTCATCCAGGCTACACACTTTTTAATTCAACATGTTAGTTTTTATACAGGCTCTAAACAGTGAAGCGGTGGCATGAATAGTTTAACTGAATTCCCCTCCGTCACACCGCAGGGCCACACCGCAGCCCGCTATGGGATAAAGCGGCTTATCATCTCGATATTCTTCATCATTTTTGCAGGTTCTCCGGTTAATGCGAGCCGCACAGACTCGGAACCCATCACGGTTTGCGGCATTACCCTCAACTCGGACAATGAATTTAAAGCCATGAGTCGAGCGCTTGGGCCAATCGCCTCTTCGGTCGAACTCGTGCAATACAGAAAGCCTGACGGTCAAATCGAATTTGAGCCAGAACAGTGGTTGGATAAAACTTGCAATTCAACCGTAGGCTGCGACGTCGTGGTGATCAGTGGGCACTTTGACGGCATTTTTGGCCACGAAAATTTACCGGTGCTTTTGCCACTGACTACTCTCGAACGGGGCGCTTGTTCCAATAATTGTACCGGAATCTTTCAGAATGCCAAAGAGGTCTACCTGCTGGGCTGTCAATCACTGATGACGGATGATGATCAAGGAAAAAGCTTGAGTTTAGACAATCCCTTTGCTCGCTTTCAATCGTCGTATCGTGATCGGATGCGCCGCTTGTTTCCCAATGCCGGCTGGATCTATGGTTATACCGCGACCGGACCCTCGGGTTCGGCGTTTGAAACAAGGTTTTATCAATCGATTCTCAAACAGCGACGACACTTTGCCAGCCTGAAAGAGCCAAACCCGATGGGTTTGCTGAAACCGAGCCCCTACACAGTCAGCCCATTAGTCTTTACCTTTGGTGCGAATTTTTCAGATGAGACTCGAATCGACCGTGAACGATTTTGTCGAGCGATCGATCAAGATTCATCGACCGATAAGTACCGTGCATACCTCGAGCTACTATTGCAAACCAACGGTCATAACTACCTGTACTCGTTGTTGGAAAGCATCAATAAAAAAAATAGTGATGTGATTTTTTTAATGAAAGCCAGTGCTGAATTCCCCTTAAGCCTTCGTCAACAACTGCTGGAGTGGAGCCAAAGCGATACGCCGATCGCAATTCAGATGATGGCTCATCAACTGAGCCAGCATTTGAACCTCATCAGCCAAAGCACTCTGAACAGACGACAAATAGAAGTTTTAAGAGACATGGAAATCATGCAGGGCAATGTTTATGAAAAAGCCAATGCAGTGTGCTTTGCTGGACAAGTGATCTCGCAACTGTCAGCCCTTTTTAAACCCGGGATTTTAATCGATGACCAGTCAGACCTGGCTATGCAGTTGGTGGCGTGTCTTTACCCTAAAGACCCCCAGTGGATCAAAATTTTGATCCCTATTTCCCAGCAGGACCCATTAAATTATCGCCGCAATCTGGCTCAGCAAATCTTGACACGTATTAAGGCCCCGCTACCCTAAGGTCGAGGTGGCCAAACAGGGCTTTTACCGGTGGCACAAAGTCTCCGGTAAGGCTAGGTGAGCGAAAGGTTCGGTCGTGACAAGGCGCTGCTGGAAAAGCTCAGAAGCCTTCCGCCGTGTCAGTGATAGGGGTCGCCGCGACGGAAATACTTTGGCGTTCCGTGCGTCGGAGCACACAAAACCCCTCCGATCAGCGAATATTTAATTCTTGTTTCCGGGAACTCCATTCCTGGAACAAGGTGTAGGCGATGGCCAGCAAGGTCGGGCCGAGAAAAAGACCAAGGATACCAAAGGCCATCACGCCACCCAGCACGCCGAGAAACACCAGAATAAAGGGCAAGCGAGTCCCCCGGCTGATGAAGTAGGGCTTAATGACATTATCGACGGTGCTCACCACTAGAAACCCCCAGAGCGCGAGAAACACGGCCCATCCCGTCTCGCCGTTCTGGAGCAGCCAAATGGCGGCGGGCGCCCAGATCAGTGGCGGCCCGACGGGAATCAACGAAAAGACGCACGTCAGGACACCGAGCAGCAGGGCGCCGGGTACGCCCGCGATCCAAAATCCGATGCCGGCCAAGAATCCCTGAGCCAGCGCGGTGCCAATAACGCCGTAGATAACGCTCTTGATGGTATCTCCCGCGATACGGACTAGCCCTGGCGCCTGCTCTCCACCGAGTCGACCGAATACCGCTTTCAGCCTTTCGGAGAGCGCCGCACCGTCCCGGTAGAAAAAAAACGCAATGAACACGCTGAGGCTGAGGGACAAGATGCCACCGCCGAGACCGGCCGCACCGCCCAGTGCCCAGTCTCGCAGGGGAAGGAGGTATTGCGTCAGCTCCGCGGTCAGTTTGGCGCCGCTACCCGCCATCGCCTGCCATCGGTCGTGGATACCCGAACCCACGACCGGCAGCTTCGCCACCCACGTGGGGGGGTTAGGCGGCCCTTGACTGAGGAGTTGCCGCACCATCTCGATCAACGCGGTCACGTCTTCCGCCAAACTGACTCCGAGTAAGACCAGCGGGCCGATCAGCACCGCCGACACCAGCCCTACCATCAGGCTGGCCCCCAGTCCTTTCCGGCCCCCGACAGCCCATTCGATCCGGCGATAGATCGGCCAAGTAGAAAAGGACAGGATCACCGCCCACAGGAGGGCTGAGAGAAAGGGGCGCAGTATGGCGAAACAACCCAGCGCCAGGATGGTGGCGAGGGCGATGCCGACCCATCGGTCGATACGGTTTTGGCTCAGCACTGATGTAAGGTCGGGGAACGATGCCATTGAATAGCGGTATTTCCGTATCAGCCGTTGCCAAGCTCGGATTTCCTCGACCCGAACCGCGGTTAGATAAACCTCCGACCACGCACGAGTGGCGCCTTGATCCTACTAGGCGCGGTCGAAAGTGTCCTTGATCTTCTGGTAACACTCGCACGCGGAAGCGTTGAGACCGGCTCGATCCAGGATCGTGATGTTGCCGCGGCGGTATTGGATCAGCTTTTGTTGCTGCAGGGCGGTGGCCGCCACGGTGATGCCGACCCGGCGCACCCCCAACAGGTCCGCCAGCCCTTCGTGGGTAAAACGGAGTGGGTTTGACTGGAGTCGGTCGCTCGCCATCAGCAGCCAACGGGCGAGGCGCGCCTCCACCTGATGAAAGCGGTTGCACGCGGCGGTTTGCGTGATCTGGGCGATCAAGGCATGGGTATAGCGGTGGAGCGTGCGTTGCAATGCGGGGCTGGTTTCCAGGGCTTCGCGAAAGCGAGAGGATTCCATTCGCAGGGCCGTGCCCGCTCCCTGCACCACGGCGCGAACGGACGCCGTGTCGATCCCCTGCGCCACGGGAAGTCCGACCATGCCTTCACCGCCGACCAGTCCGATCTCGAAAGCCGGGTGGTTCTGGACCGTAGTCAGCAAGGAAACCAGGAGGCCCGCGTTGGGAAAGTAGATCTGCTGAATCAACTCCCCCGGTTCGTGGAGGATGTCCCCCACCGCGAGCGTGACCGGTTCGAGACCGGCGGCCAGCAAGCGTTGATATTCCTCATGGGACAGGGTCGCCAGCATCTGGTTGCTGGGCGCCGCGCCCTGACGCAGCGCCTCCCGCGCTTCTGGCAGCAGGATGGCGCGACCGCTCACCGGATCGATAATGGCGTCCACCTCGCCCGAGTCGATCGCTTGCAGCGTCGAGGCATCCTGGATCAGCCGCCGAATGAACGCCGCGAACGCGACCTCGGCTTCCGGTTGATCGGCCTCGGCTTTCGCCACGGGATATGCGGTGGTCATTGGGGTTTTCCTTACAGTCCGAGCGCGAGCAGCACTTTATTTTGATCGCTGAGGTTGCCGACGATGTGCGCGGCAGGCAGCGGAGCCAGTTTGATGAGACTGGGCGTGACGATCACGCCATCGGCCAGGGCGCGAAGCGGTTGTTCGAATACATCCACAATTTCCAACTGATAGTTGCCTTTCAAGTGCTGCTGGCAAATCCTCTCAAGATTGGCGAGCGCCTGAACCGAATTCGGCGCGCCGCCCACTATGTAAAGCCGCATCACCATCACCGCCGCCACTGCGGTGGGATCGAGGGCCTTGTCGATTTGCTGACGGCGCATTTCATTCCTCCTGGCCGGCTTTATTGTGAGTTCCAGAACCGGAGGCGTCACGAGGCGTCACGGGAACCGGGGGGGGGGGACGACTGCCGGTTCCGTGTCGATGGGCGGGTCCGCACCCCGCATCCGGCGCAACTCGTGCTCTCTTTCGCTCGAGGACAGCATCCGCGCTTCATCGTCCAGCGTGCACAACGCCAGTTCGGCCCGCTGCCTTTGCAGATCCAACTCCAGGGTTTTGATCCGGGCCTGGGTATCCGCTTCGGCAAATTCCAGATCGCGTTGCCTGCGCTCGAACTCGGCCCGGCGTTGTTTCTGTTTAGCAATCTCCTCCGCCTCCTTTTCCCAGCGCAGCGTGCCCATCAGCACCTCGCCCCCGGCGGAATAGACGTCCGTCAGCATCGGGCCGGTTTCGCTCAGCACCAGTTCGCGCACCTGATTGGAATGCCAGGTTCCCCGCGACTTGACGATGGTCAGCGCCCGGTTGCGTTCGCCGCCGCGCACCACATACGAGAGATGAATCCAGGTGTCGGCAATGGTCGAAATCTGGAGATCGGTCGCTTCCGCTTGAGGATCGTTACCCTCGATGAGGGCGCTGATCACCACGGTGATTTTGCTATCTTTCATCAGGTGGATGAGCCGGTTGGCGACCGCGCGCGCCGCGCCGATCCCCCCGGCCTTGGCCATCGCGGACAGGGGATCGATCACCATGCAACGGGGTTGATGGTCGCGGATCAACGCGCGCAGCTTGATCAAATGCTCTTCCGAGCTGCGCGCTTCGGTCCGGCCGGAATACATCCGCAACAGGCCGGATTGGACGTGCGCGTGGAGATCGATGCCCACCGAAGACAAATTGCGCGTGATTTGCTCGGCGCCTTCGTCGAAGCTCACAAACAGGGTGCGCTCGCCGCGCTGGCAGGCGACCTCGGCAAACTTGCCGATCAACGTGGTCTTGGAGGTGCCTGGCGCTCCGGTGATCAGCGTGCTGCTGCCCCGGAACAGACCGCCCCCCAGCATGACATCGAAACGCTCGAAGCCGGCGGACACCCGTTCGGTCGAGGCCTCGTGAATGATTTCGGGCGGTTCGGGGGCGGCCACTTCGATGCCGGAGCGTCCGAAGCTGAGCGGAAACTCACCCGACGAAAAATCCGAACCGCGATATTTGGTGATCTGGAGCCGGTGCGCCGGGACTCCGTACTCCAGGCGCCGGTCGAAGCGGATCACGCAATCCACCATGAACTGCATGAAGCCGTAGTTCACTATCTCGGAGGTCTGGCTATCCGTCTTGGCCGTGATGATGGCGGTCAACTCGTTGTCCATCAGCCAGTCCCGGAGCCGATAGATTTCCCGCATTTCCAAAAGCGGCTCCCGCAACAGCCTCAGCAGTACATCAATGCCGTCAAACACGATCCAACGGGCGTTCATTTGTTCTTTCTTGGCCTTGAGGATGGCCAGGATGCCGCTCAAGTCGAACTCGCCCGACTGGACGACGGTGGGCGACAGATGCGCGTCGAGGATATAGATCTGGTTTTCCACCAGCGCGGACAAACCCCAATCGAAGGTGGCGGCGTTCGCCATAACCTCGCGGCTTCTCTCCTCAAAGGCGACGAAAATCCCCGCTTCGGCGCGCTGGCGCGCCGCGTTGACCAGGGCTTGCAGCGAGAAGACGGTTTTGCCCGACCCCGGACCGCCCATCACCAGCGTCGTGCGGTACCGGGGCAACCCGCCGCCGCTCAGCTCGTCAAACCCCTCAATGCCGGTAGCCATCTTGGCTAGAGGTTGAGGGTCTGCTCGTTTCATCTCGTTCACGGTGACTCCTTAAGTCTCTGGGAACCCGTCGCCGACCATTTTACAGGGTACGCGAGATGATGGGAGTGTCTGTGCGCTAGCACGGATAGCGTTCCTAAATCTTGAGATAGCATTCTTAAATTTTCGAAGTGATCCACCGGATCGGACTGGGTGCGGTCAGCTTCGGAGCGAACCGTTCCCCGGACCCGAGGTCCGGAGATCGGTTCGCGGTTCGGGACGCTCGATCTCCCGTCACTTGAGCCGCATGGCATTCTTGACCGACACCACGCCCGGAACATCACGCGCGACGCGGACGGCTTGAGTAATATCGTTCTGAGAGCTGACGAAGCCGCTCAATTGCACCACGCCCTTGAAGGTTTCGACGTTGATCTCCGCCGATTTCAGCGAAGGATCGTTGAAGATTTCCGCCTTAACCTTGGCGGTAATGATGGTGTCGTCCACATATTCCCCCGTGCCTTCCTGGGTTGCCGTCGAGGCGCATCCCCAGAGCGAAGCGAGCAATAGGATGAAGAAAAAAGAAGCGAATCGATTGAATGATTTCATGGTGATACTCCGGATGAATGATGAAGGTTAGGGTCTTGCACGTTACGCGGGGTGAGAGGGTGATCCCTCATTTGAAATGCGCTTTGAACGCCTGCACGGAATCTTTAAAAGCGTCCCAGACATTTTCCGTTTCCGCCTTGAGGTGCTCCCAGGTGTCTTCACTGGCGGACTGGAGCGCCTTCAGTTTTTCCTCGCCTTCCTGACGCTTGGCGCGCAGCGCGATGATCTGCTCCTGATACTTCGCCTTGGCCTCTTCCTGGGTTTTCAGCGCCTTGGCC
>JAWOHQ010000080.1:0-6664 GCA_046485105.1 Candidatus Competibacteraceae bacterium
CGCAACTGGCGCAGCGCCTCGACCAGACTTTTATGCTTGCCCTTGTACTCCCAGGCGAAGCAGTGCCGCCGCCAGACGTCGGCCCAGCCGGCACCCCCGCCGGTCTTCCGCGCGCCTTTCTCGAAGGTGAACCATTCGCCGTGCGGGTCGGCCTCAGCGGGCGGCGGGATGCCGAGCAGCCGGCACAGGTCGATGAAGTGTTCCTGAGCCGCGCTGCGTTCCTTGAGCGTGCTGGCCTGCCATTTGCGGATGAATTCCGCAGGGGTCATGGTCATTGGCAGTCCGTGATCGCCTCCAGCGTCTCCGACAAGCCGAGGTTAGCGTTGGAACCTGTCGAATCCGTAATTCAGACAGCGTTCGCCCACCAGCGCAAAGTTTCGGTACGTGGCCGATCAATCATCGCCGGTCTGAAATGAGGCGACCAGCGCGCCCTCGGCGGTGCGCAGTTCCAGTTGTTCGCCGTGGATGGCGTAGGCAGCGGCGGTTGGCAATGCGTTGAGATATTCCTGTTCCTGCTGCATCACCCCCTCGGGTTTGGAACAGGCCATGCGGGTCGATGCGGGCGCCTGGATGGTGATCGATGATCCATCGACGGTGTAGGCGGCGTGATACCGGTTGCAGCCGGCCGAGCCACTCACGCGGCCGTCGGCGTCGAAGGTCGCGGTGATCGTGCTGCCGTCGAGCACCGAGACGGCGGCGCCTCGACCGTTGTTGTAGAAGATTGCCCGCCAGGTCACGCCGGTCAACGCCGCGGGTTCCAATGGTTTGAAAGTCGCGATTTCCTGGCTCCCGGCGTCCAGCAGGACCAGTCCACCGTTCTCGATGCGGTAAATCTTCGTCGCCTCCAGCGCCGCCATGAACGCCTGTTCGACGGTCGCTTGCGGCTCGGGACAGGCCATCATCGTGGACGCGCCCCGCTCGATGGTCAGACGGTCGCCTTCCAAGGTGTAACCGGCGGTGAAGCGATTGCAACCGCCGCTGCCGCTGACCGCGCCAGCGGCGAACGTCGCCGTGGCCTCGACGCTGTCCGGCACGGTTTGCAGCTCGCCATCGGCGTGAGCGACGCTGGCCAACCGCCAGGTCGCGCCTTCAAGCATCGTCATATCCGCCTCACCAGCCAGCACCAGGACTGGCGCCATCCAAACTAGCCACATTCCAGAAAAACGCCCGATCATGATCTACCTTCCTTAATTTTTTAGTCATGCTGCGGAGATTTGAGGAGAGTCCGCGGCAACCTGCGTCGTGCGGAACAGGAGCCAGAGACTGAACACCAGCACGATCAGTTCGGCAAACAGAAAGAGGCTCAAGGCCATCAAACTCGCCATGTCGATGGTGGAGACCCAACCCACCGCCTGAGCGCCCGTGGTCTGGAACACCGGAACCCCGCCTTGGGGAGCCTTCAAAAAATTAAACAACAGGTTCCCGGTTTCAATGATCATCAACAACATGGAGACCAGGATGCCGAGACTGCCGACCACGATCCCCGTCCAAACCGTGCGGGTGATGGCCGGCACGGCCGGCCGCGTTGCGGGATCGGCCAGGCGCTTGGCGAGGCGGGTATACCGATAAAACCAAACAATGGTGAACACCAGGATCAGCAGGCTGGCCGCCGTCAGGTATTCAACGAGCGGCAACCCGGCGCGCGGGCCTTCGGGAGAACGCGCGAAGACGAAGATAAAAACCATCAGGATGAGGGGGGCCGAGCCCAGGACAATTTGCAGCCAGAAGCCCATCCAACCCAGACGGGAAAACGTCTTGGCGAGGCTCTCGAATCCCGACGGTAGTTTATTCGTGAGTTTTTTGAACATGTCCGCTCCTAAATTTTTCGATGCTTATTGACGGAATGGGAAATCCAACCGCCTGCGAGTATCCCGCCCTCTTTACTCACCGGTCAAGGGTCTGGGTCGAGGGCGTCGATGATGATTCCGGGCATCAATGCACTGGATGTATCGCCGGTCACCGCCGCTGTGGGCCACGGAACACATGAAAAACTTCGGTGTCCTTTCGTGAAGTTCCGTGGCAAAAAATCCCGGTTACGTCCAAAAAATTCCCTACTTACCGAAGACTTTCGCTTTCCAGCATTCCCGCGCCGGCAGGAAGCCAGTGACCTACTGAAAAGACGGGTTACCAAATAACAACTATATTTTAAAAAACCAAGGCGAGCAGTATTTCAGTCGACCTCAACTATCGCCGCCCTCGGGCGAATCCTGATCCCCGCGCCAGATTCGAAGCGCGCTACCCTTTGGAGACTCTCCATGAAAGTTGGCATCGTTGGAACCGGTATGGTCGGCAGCGCCGCCGCCTACGCCATCGGCCTGCTCGGCGTGGCGAGCAGCGTGGTGCTGGTCGACCGTAATCCCGCGCTCGCCCAGGCCCATGCGCTCGACATCGCCCACGCCATGCCCTTCGGGTCGGGCACGGTGATGCATCACGGCGACTATGACGCCCTCAAGGGCGCGAGGGTGGTCATCATCGCCGCCGGCGTGGCGCAGCGCCCCGACGAGACCCGCATCGATCTGCTGGGGCGCAACGCGGCGGTGTTTCGCGAGGTGGTGGGCGAGATCATGCGCGTCTGCCCCGCGGCGATCCTGCTGATCGCCTCGAATCCGGTCGATGTGATGACCCAGGTCGCGCAGACGATCTCGGGTCTGCCGGCGCAGCGCGTGATCGGCTCGGGCACCATCCTCGACACCGCGCGGTTTCGCAGCCTGCTCGGCCAGCATCTGGGCATCGCGCCGCGCTCGATGCACGCCTATGTCCTGGGCGAGCACGGCGACAGCCAGGTGCTGGCCTGGTCCTGCGCCAAGGCCGGCTCGATCCCCATCGCTTCCTTCGCCGCTCAGGTCGGCGCGCCCATCACCGAGGCGGTGCGCGCCGAGATCGACAGCCAGACCCGTAACGTCGCCTACACCATCATCGAAGGCAAAGGCTCGACGTATTACGGCATCGGCGCCGGGCTCGCGCGGATCGTCGCCGCCATCCGCCAGAACGAACAAACGGTGCTCTCGGTCTCCGTCGTCACCGGGGAGGTCGAGGGCGTGCGCGACGTGGCGCTGTCGATCCCGCGCGTGGTGGGCGCCGAGGGCGTGACGGCGCAGATCTTCCCCGAACTCGATGCCAGCGAGCACGAGGCGCTGCGGCGCAGCGCGACGCTGCTCAAGGGGCTCTTCGACAGCGTGCCGCTCTGAACGCGCTCCGGCGATCGCTCCGGCGTCGTAAGGAGCAGGAAAAACGCATCGCCGAGGAAATGGACAGGAAACAGGACGTTCGCTGATCAACTGGATGTCGTCATACCCGTGAAAACGGGTATCCAATCTTTTCAGTCGGTGACTGGATTCCCGCTGGCGCGGGAATGACGGAAAGCGAAAGTCCTGAATCCTACAATAACCGCAAGACAAATTGGCGGAACTGGCGTGGGAAGCCTTGCGCCAATCGTCACGGGGAGAAACGCTTTGCTTTCGCAATTTGCGCTCCTCTTTTGTCGGCCGCTGAGTTCTGACGTTATGCGTTCGCACAGGATCATTGACGTGTATTCGGGAACGTGTAGTCCGCGCAAACGGATGATCACAGTGCAAGTGGAATCAGCACAGCATCAACAGGACAGCGACCAGTGACCCGTGGCGTCGGCATCGGCGGCGCGGCCGGAAGCGTTGAAGGCGGCCTGCGGATTCAGGTCGTGGTCGAGGATGAGATCATCACGGCGGTTGTGCTGACTTCAACCCGTCCGGTCAACGCCTGCTCGATTCTTGTCGGTCGCCGGCTCGCCGAAACGATGACGTTGTTACCGCGCCTGTTCAGCCTGTGCGGCGCGGCGCAGGCGGTCGCGGGGCTCCAGGCCGCGGAAAGCGCGCTCGATCTGCATGTCACTCCCGCCCAAGCCGCCGCCCGCCGGATGCTGGTCGTCGCCGAGGCGCTCGAACAAACCCTCTGGCGCATCCTGTGGGATGGGCCAAGCCGCAGCGGCGGCAATCCTGATCTGGCCGGATGGAAACGGCTGCGGCAAGTCCTGCTCTCCCTGCGGCGACTCTTGTTTCCCGCCCCGATCTGGATGCGCGTCGGCGGCGCGCGGTTGGTTCCTGAGCGGGCTGAATTGAGCGCGGCGCTGGATGAGGTTGCGGCTGGCGTTCATGACGCCGTGCTGGGTCGGTCGGCGGGAGACGGGCCGTTGGCGGATCGACCGCGTTTCGAGCGCTGGTTGCGTGCCGCCGAGACCTCGGCCGCTAAGACCCTGCGTTTTGCCCGCGACCTCGGTCTGGCCGATTTTGGTTGTAGCGCCGTGGAACCCTTGCCGGAATTTGCTCCCACGCGGTTCGAGCAGCCGTTGGCGAACGATGCGGACTACTCCTTCTGCGCGCGCCCCAATCTCGCAGGCCGGGTCGGCGAAACCGGGGCACTGGCCCGCTGCTGGGAGCATCCGCTGATCGCCGCGCTGCGCGCCGATTACGGTAACGGCTTGCTCGTGCGGTCGACCGCGCGGATCGTCGAGTGTGCGGCGCTCGTCGCCGGACTGCGCGAGCAGGCACGAATGCTGGACGATGAAAACCCCGAAACGGCGGTTACGGACACGGCCAGCGGTTCCGGTCTGGGAGTGGTGGAATGCGCCCGTGGGCGGCTGGTCCACTGGCTGGCGGTGACCGAGGGGCGGGTGAGCGCGTACCGGATTCTCGCGCCCACCGAATGGAACTTTCATCCCGAGGGTCCGCTGACGCGCGGGCTGACCGGAGCGCGGGTCGGGCCAGGAACGAATATTCGGCAAGCCATCGAATTGTTCGTCACCGCGCTCGATCCCTGCGTGGCTTTCGAAGTCGATGGACCCTGGAGAAAAATAGGGTAACGACTTCGCCCCATTCCACAACCCAACAGGTCGGATTGTTCCCGGAAATCCCCTAAGGTTGTATCCCCAGCTCGCGCCAGAGAAAGTCGTAGGAAACCGGCGGGCGATTCTGGTCCCGGGCTTGGCGCGCCTCGCCGTGTTCGTAGGTCCGCAGCAGATATTTCACCTGTTCCAGGCCCTCCGGGGTCTTGATCGCCGCGCGCGGGGTTTGGTCGGCCAGCGCCGGGAGCGGCTGGTCGGCCCAGCCGGCGTAAGCCTGATGAAGGCTGGTCTCGATGATTTGGGTGAGCGCCTCCGGCGGGAGTTGCGTTGGGGTTGCCGGCGCCGGAGCCGGGCTGGACCGGGGACGCGCGAGCAGGCTTTTAGGATCGGACAGCTCCCGGCTGACGAAGGCGACCGCCGAGCCCGCGACGCCCTCGAACCAGGGCCGCCCCGCATCGGCATACGCTTGCGTGCGATAGGACACCTTGAGCCGGTCTGGCCGGGAACCCGGTTCGATGGAGAGACTCCGCCGCCACATGCCGTCCTGGCCCTCGAAGACGCGGCTCCAACCCTCGGTGCGATTCCCTTCCACATCGGCCTCGGCGGACATGGCGCGCTCCAGCGCGCTCCAGTCGCGGACTCGATAGTGATCGGCGATCAGCAGGATCGGCTCCCCCGTCAGCTTGTCAACCAGCCGGGGAATTTCGGGCGGGGTCAACAACCTTTCGAGCCAGAAACACGGCAGGATCGTGCCCAGGATCTCCTTGGCATCCGGAGAATCTGTCGCCACACCTTCCAGTTCGCGCTGTAGTTCCTCGATCAGGTCCAGGCCGTGCTGTCTGGGAATCATGTAAACCGCGCCGGAGAGGAGGAAATGATCCTCGACCGGGACCAGCCGCGCCCCCAGTAAGTCGAGCTTGACCGCCTGCCGCGAGCCAGTTTTTTCCCGGACCAGAACCGGGGGCCGTTCCGGAAAGAGCACATCCCGCAGGCGCAGGGACTCGCCCGGAATCACCTCGACCACCTCGTAAAGGCCGAGCGAGGCGGCTGTCAGGTTCTCGAGCCAGCGCCGCTGTTCCACCGACAACAAGGGACCGCCGCGCCCGAGCACCAGGTCAGCGACGTGCCGCTCTCCACCTTCGAGGGTGAGGTAGCCATCCGCCAGCAGCCATTCCATGGCGTTCGCCATGATGCCTTCGAACGAATCACGCGGCAGGTTTCCCAAGGTCCCGTATTCGTCGTCGGTGAGTTCGCCGAAAAATCCGTCGTCGAGCGCCGCGCGGACCGGCTGTTCGTACCGCGCCGTGAGCCACTTGATGGCTTTGGGGACCGCCTCGGCCCGATCGCTCGCGGCCGGGATGGATTCGATCTCCAGGCAGCATTGTTTGTACTTCTTGCCACTGCCACAGGGGCAGGGATCGTTGCGTCCCGGTTTTTTCATGCCCATGCTGTTTCAGTCCCCGCAATGGTTGACCCGAGAGTGGAAAATCCCGCTCGACGCGGGAGGAGTCGCTTTTCACAGTCCACGTTAATGGGTTTTGAAGTGATTTCAAAGTTCTTGCTTCTGTAAATTCCCTGGGATGGCCAGGGTTCGCGGCGGAGAGAGAGGGAAGGTTGGCCTTTCGGCCTTGCAGTCTTGTCGGCGGGGGTTGTTAGGCTGGGTAAATCTTGCCGCGCGCTGGTAAAACCCGCCAGACGGAATAAGCTCTAAGGGGTTAATCCAACGGTGAGGTGATCGTCATGTGTCTTGCGGTGCCGGCCCGAGTGTGCGCGTTGTTGGACGGCGAACGCGCCGTAATCGAACTGGACGGTCTGAAGCGGGAGATTTCCATCGAACTGGTGGATGAT
>JAWOHQ010000083.1:0-6109 GCA_046485105.1 Candidatus Competibacteraceae bacterium
GTGCATGGCGATGATCACCGAGCCGGCGCCCAGGAACAGCAGGGCCTTGAAGAAGGCGTGGGTCATGAGATGAAAAATGGCGGCCGAATAGGCCGACACGCCCAACGCCACCGTCATGTAGCCCAGTTGCGAGAGCGTGGAATAAGCCACCACCCGCTTGATGTCGTTCTGGATGATGCCCAGGAAACCCATGAACAGGGCGGTGATGGCGCCGATGATCAGCACGAAGCTCAACGCGGTGACCGACAACTCGAACAGCGGCGACATCCGCGCCACCATGAAGATGCCGGCGGTCACCATGGTCGCGGCGTGAATCAGGGCCGAGATCGGGGTAGGACCTTCCATCGAATCCGGCAGCCAGACATGCAGCGGCACCTGCGCGGATTTACCCATCGCGCCGATGAACAGCAGGATGCAGATCACCGTCATCAGCGACCAGTCCAGTCCCGGAATGATCTGGAAGGTCATGTCGGCCATCAACGGCGCGGCGGCGAACACGTCGGCGTAATCCAGGCTGTTGAAGGCCATCAGGATGGCGGCGATTCCCAACAGAAAACCGAAATCGCCCACCCGGTTGACCAGGAACGCCTTCATGTTGGCGAAGATGGCGCTTTCGCGCTTGTACCAGAAACCGATCAGCAGGTACGACACCAGGCCCACCGCTTCCCAACCGAAGAACAGTTGCAGGAAGTTGTTGGCCATCACCAGCATCAGCATGGCGAACGTAAACAGCGCGATGTAGCAGAAGAACCGCTGGTAACCGTCGTCGTCGTGCATGTAGCCGATGGTGTAGATATGCACCATTAAGGACACGAAAGTGACGGTGCTGATCATTACCGCCGTCAGGTTATCCACCAGAAAGCCGATTTCCAGGCGGATGCCCTCAATCATCATCCAGGTGTAGAGCGTGCCGTTGTACGGCTCGGCCCCTCCCCACACGTGATGCTGGAGCACGACCAGCGAGAGCAGGAAGGAGACCGCCACGCCGAGAATAGCGACCCAGTGGGCGCCGGCGCGGCCGATCTGGCGGCCGAACAAGCCAGCGACGAGAGCGCCGAACAGCGGCGCCAGCACAATCGCGAGGTACACGTTTTCCATGCGACTAACCTTTCAGCGTGTCGAGGTCGGCGACGTTGATGGTGCTCCGGTTGCGGAACAACACCACCAGAATGGCCAGGCCGATGGCCGCCTCGGCCGCCGCGACGGTCAGGATGAAAAAGACGAACACCTGTCCGACGATGTCGTCGAGAAACCGCGAAAAGGCGATGAAATTGAAGTTCACCGCCAACAGCATGAGTTCGATCGACATCAGCAGAATGATGACATTCTTCCGGTTCAGGAAAATGCCTGCCACGCTGAGACAAAAGAGGAGCGCCGCCAGCACGAGATAATCCGTAAGCGTGATCATCTATCCCTCGCCTGTTATTGGGTTTGTCTGTGTGTTTGTTTTAGTCTTCGCCATTCGCGAGCAGCGAGTGTGGCCGCCGCCCGCCGCCGCGCGGCGACTGCTCTACAGCTTCTTTTCCGGCGCCATGCGCACCACGCGCACTCGGTCATTCCGCGATACCCGAACCTGCTGGGCTGGATCTTGAAACTTCGTCCCTTCCCGGCGCCGCATCGTCAACGAAATCGCGGCGACGATCGCCACCAGCAGAATCACCGCGGCGATTTCGAACGGATAGACGTAGAAGGTGTAAAGAACGCTGCCCAGTTCTCGGGTATTGCTGTAGTCGGCCGCCTGGCGGACCAGGTTGTATTGCTCGCCGCCGAAGTACCCGGAGCCCACGATCAACGCCATCTCGATAAAGATGATCAGCGCCACCGCCGCCCCAACCGGCAGATACTTGATAAAACCCTCGCGTACCGGAGCGACGTTGATATCCAGCATCATCACCACGAACAGGAACAGCACCATGACCGCGCCCACGTACACCAGAACGAGGGTGATGGCCAAAAACTCGGCCTCAAGCAATAGCCACAGCGCGGCGCTGGTGAAAAACGCCAGGACCAGAAACAGCACGGCGTGGACTGGATTGCGCGCCGTGATCACCCGCACCGCCGCGAACAGCAGGATCAGGGCGAAGACGTAAAACAGAAATTTTTCAAATCCCATCGTTTTCAAATCCCATGAACAGACTTTCCACCCGCATCCTCAACCCTCGTCCCCGGCAAGGGGGGAGGAATAAACAGCCACTACCGATACGGCGCGTCGGCGGCCCGGTCGGCGGCGATCTGCGCCTCATGGCGGTCGCCGTGGGCCAGCAACATTTCCTTGGTCATGATGTGCTCGCCGCGCTTCTCGAAATGGTAGTCGAACACCCGGGTTTCCACGATGGAATCCACCGGACACGACTCCTCGCAGAACCCGCAGTAAATGCACTTGAACAAATCAATTTCGTAGCGCGTGGTGCGGCGCGTCCCGTCCGCCCGTTGCTCGGATTCGATGGTGATGGCCAGCGCCGGGCAGACCGCCTCGCATAACTTGCAGGCGATGCAGCGCTCCTCGCCGTTCGGGTAGCGGCGCAAGGCGTGCAGGCCGCGAAACCGGGGCGATAGCGGCGTGGTCTCTTCCGGATATTGCACCGTGATCTTTTTGGCGAACAGGTAGCGTCCGGTGACCCGCAGGCCAAGCAGCAGCTCCCACAGCAGGAAGCTCTTGAAATAGTGCCGAAGGTCTTGCAGGGTCTTCATTGGCATTCTCCGCTCAATCGAACCACGGGCCGACGCTCCCCATAACTCCCAGTCCGATCACCACGATCCAGACCAGGGTCACCGGAATGAAGACTTTCCAGCCCAGGCGCATGATCTGATCGTAACGATAACGGGGGAACGTGGCGCGGAACCATAAAAACAGCAACAACAGCAGCGAAATCTTGAGCACCAGCCAAATGGCGCCCGGGATAAAGGCGAACAGATCGCCCAACAGGGGGATGCCTTCGAAGGGCGACAGCCAGCCCCCCAAAAACAGAGTCGCCGCCAAGGCCGACACCAGAATCATGTTGGCGTATTCCGCCAGGAAAAACACCGCGAAGGCCATGCCGGAATAATCGACGTGGAACCCGGCCACGATTTCGGACTCGCCCTCGGCGACGTCGAAGGGCGCGCGGTTGGTTTCGGCGACTCCGGAAATGAAGTACACCACGAACAGCGGCAGCAGCGGCAGCCAGAACCAGTGCAGCAGACTGCCCTGCTGCGCGAGCACGATCTGGTTGAGGTTCAGACTGCCGGCGGCCATCAGCACGCCCACCAGGGCGAAACCCATGGCGATTTCATAGGAGACGATCTGCGCCGCCGAACGCATGGCGCCGAGAAAGGCATACTTGGAATTCGAGGCCCAGCCGGCGATGATCACTCCATAGACGCCCATTGAGGTCAGCGCCAACAGATACAGCAGACCGGCGTCCAGATGGGAAATCATCATGCCGTCGCCGAAGGGGATCACCGCCCAGGCGGCCAAGGCCGGACCGAAGGACAGAATGGGCGCCAGGACAAACAGGAACCGGTTGGCCCGGTTCGGGATGACGATCTCCTTGAACATCAGCTTCATGGCGTCGGCGATGGGCTGCAACCAACCCTTGGGGCCCACCCGGTTCGGACCGATCCGCACCTGCATGTAACCGATGATCTTGCGTTCGGCGAAGGTCAAATACGCCACGGCGATCAGCAGCGGCATCAGCACCGCGAAGATTTTCAGCAGGATGACGATGACCGTCAGTAAGATTTCCATGATCCGGGATCCTGGTTGTTATTGGATGATCACCGGTCCCACCGCTGGACCGAGCGCCACGCTGGCCGGCAGACCGGCGGGAATCCAGGCGCAGCCCTGGGGAATGCTCTCGTCCAGAACCAGCGGCAACTCGACGGCCCGACCATTCTGGCGCACTTGGACCTGCTCGCGCCCGGCCACGCCCAACGCCCGGGCCGCCTCGGGATGCAGCCGGACTTCGGCGGGCCGCGCCAGCGGGCTTTGCTGCAGGGAACGGGCGCGCCGCACCAATGGATCCGTCGCGTAGATCGGCACGTCCGCGACGCGCAACAAACCTTCGGACTGAAAGCGCCGCCAACTAGGATGCGCTTCGCTCGGGACATTATCCGGCCGCACCGACGCGCAAAGCGCTTGAGCCTCGGCGAGCACGTCCTCGGCGCTGACGTAATCGAATCCGGTCACGCCGCACAGATTGCCCAGCACGCGCAGCACCTTCCAGGCTGGCCGCGCCTCGCCAAACGGTTTGCTGGCGCCCTGGAAGCTCTGCCAGCGGCCCTCGGCGTTGACGTAAGTTCCGGCGGTTTCGGCGAAGGTCGCCACCGGCAACGCGATGTGGGCTTCAGGCCGTCCGCCGGCGCTGGCGTAAGCCGAGAGCGCCACCACGACTTCAGCGCCCTGGAGAGCCTCGAGCGCCGCCGCGCCATCCCAGCAGTCGAGTTCGGGCTCGACGCCCAACAACACATAAGCCTTGCGCGGCGACTCCAGCATCGCCCGCGCATCCAGACCGACCGCCGCCGCGGATTGACCGCCCGGCAACCGGTGCGGCAAGGCTCCGACCAGCCAGCCTCCCGCCGAATTGGCGGCTTCCGGCAGATAACCGAGCCGGGCGCCGCCGCAACGCGCCACGAATCCCGCCAGCGCCCGCAACTGCGCGAAGGCGGGATGGGAAACCGCCAGATTGCCGAGCAACACGGTAGCCGGCGCGTTATTGACTAGCGCCTCGGCCATGGCCCGCTCGACGGCGCCCGGGGCGCTTTCGGCCAGGGTCGCCAGGCCTTCCGGCAGCGCTTCACCCTTCAACTCCGCGACCGCCCGAGCCACGCCCGCCAGCGCCGTCACCATTCCGGCGGGATCGGCGGTCACCTTCGCCGCCACCGGGAAGCGAAATTCGAAATCGCGGGGGTTGATGAACATCACCCGTCCGCCCGCCAGGGCCGCCTTGCGCAGCCGCAATCCGGCCAGCGGCTGTTCCATCCGGACGTTGCTGCCGATCAGCAACGCTGCTCCGACCTTTTCCAGATCTTCCAGCGTCTGCCCCAGCCAGGGAAAAACCGGCGCCGCATCCTGGTCGCTAAAATCGGCCTGCCGCAGCCGGTGATCGATGTTGGCCACGCCGAGACCGCGCGCCAGTTTCTGCGCCAGATACAGTTCCTCGACAGTCGCGGTCGGCGCCAGCAGGAATCCAACGCCCTCGGGACCGTGCCGGGCGATGACCCCCTGCAATCCTTTGGTCGCCGCTTCCAGCGCGGTTTCCCAGTCGGTCTCGGCCCCCGCGACCCGGGGTCGGGACAGGCGATCATCGCTGTAAATGCCTTCGTAACTAAACCGGTCGCGGTCGGAAATCCAGGTTTCGTTGACCGCTTCGTTGTCGCGCGGCACCACCCGCATCACTTGGCCGCGCAGGGTATGGACAAAAATGTTGGAGCCCACGGAGTCGTGAGGGGCGACGGCGGCATGTTGCACGTACTCCCAGGAGCGGCCCCGGTTCCGGGATGGCTTGGCGTTCAACGCGCCGACCGGGCACAAATCGATCACGTTGCCCGACAGTTCCGACGCCATGCTGTGGGCCACGTAAGTACCGATCTCCATGGATTCCCCACGCCCGGTGGCTCCCAGCTCGCGCAGGCCGGCGATCTCCTCACCGAAGCGCACGCAACGGGTGCAATGGATGCAGCGGGTCATGTCGGTGGAGACCAACGGCCCGATATCCTTATCCTTCACCACCCGCTTGCGCTCGGCGAACCGGGAGGCATCCGAGCCATACCCCATGGCCAGATCCTGGAGTTCGCACTCGCCGCCCTGATCGCAGATCGGGCAATCCAGCGGATGGTTGATCAGCAGGAATTCCATGGCGCCCTTCTGCGCGGCCCGCGCCTTGGGCGATTCGGTATACACCTTCATGCCTTCCATGACCGGGGTCGCGCAAGCCGGCAACGGCTTGGGCGCCCGCTCCACCTCGACCAGACACATCCGACAGTTGGCGGCGATGGACAATTTCTTGTGGTAACAGAACCGGGGAATGGGAATACCCGCCGCGTCGGTGATCTCGATGAGCATCGCGCCCTTGCGGGCCTGCAGCGGGATGCCGTTAATTTCGATATTGACTGATTCCTCGCTCATCTT
>JAWOHQ010000093.1:0-3213 GCA_046485105.1 Candidatus Competibacteraceae bacterium
CGCGCCCAATCCGACCAGCTCGCAGTCGGCGTGAGTGCTGTAACCCTGGAAGTTACGGTACAGCGTCCCGGCCCGCTGCGCCCGCGCCAGCTCGTCGTCGGGCTTGGCGAAATGGTCCATGCCGATGTAGACGTAGCCGGCCTCGGTCAACCGCTCGATCACGGTCTTGAGAATCTCCAACTTCACCGCCGGGGACGGCAGGGTATCGGCGGCGATCTGGCGCTGGGTCTTGAACAAATCCGGCAGGTGGGCGTAGTTGAACACCGAAATCCGGTCGGGATCTTGCGCGATGATCTCATCCACCGTGCGGGCGAAGCGGGCCACGCTCTGATGTGGCAGGCCGTAGATCAAATCCACGCTGAGCGACTGAAAGCCTTCGCGGCGGGCGGCGTCCATGACTTTCAGGGTGATTTCCCGCGACTGAAGGCGGTTGACCGCCTGTTGCACCTCGGGATCGAAATCCTGCACTCCCAGACTCAAGCGGTTGAAGCCCAACTCACGCAGCAGGGCGATGGTCCGGTCGTCGGTCTCGCGCGGATCGACTTCGATGGAATACTCGCCGCGGTCGTCGTCCAGCAACCGGAAATGCTCGCCGGTGACCCGCATCAGTTCGCGCATCTCGGCGGCGCTGATGAAGGTGGGCGTACCACCGCCCCAGTGCAGTTGGGTGACCGGCCGCGACCGGTCGAACAGTGCGCCCTGTAAGGCGATCTCCCGGTACAGACGATCGAGATAGGGCGCGGTGTGGCGGCGGTTTTTGGTGACGATCTTGTTGCAGGCGCAGTAATAGCAGACCGTGTCGCAGAACGGGATATGAACGTACAACGAGAGCGGCTTGCCCGTCGCGTTGCTGGCCAAGGCCTGTTCCCGGTACTCGGTCTCGCCGAAGCCGTCGTGGAACTGCACGGCGGTCGGGTACGAGGTATACCGCGGCCCGGCCTTGTCATACTTGCGGATCAAGCTGGGATCGAAACAGATCGCGGCGTTCATGGTAATTGGCCCCAAGGCGCCGCGTGGCCGAAAAAGAACCCTTGCGCGTAGTCCACCTCCAGTTCGCGCAGGCGTTCGGCGATGGCCTGGCTTTCAACGTATTCAGCAATGGTTTGGATGCCCAGGGTGTGGCTCATCTGGTTGATGGCCGCCACCAGGGCGCAATCGTTGGAATTCTCGATCATGTCCTTGACGAAGCTGCCATCGATTTTCAGATAGTCGACCGGCAGGGTTTTGAGATAGCGGAACGAGGACAGGCCGCTACCGAAATCGTCCAGGGCGAACTGGCTGCCACGGCGTTTGAGCGCCGCCATCAGTTCACGGGCCGGGCGCAGGTTCTGAATGGCGGCGGTTTCGGTGATCTCGAAACACACTCGTTCCGGCGGGAAGGCCTGCTCGGTGAACTGAGCCTCGATGAAGCCGAGCAGGGTCTCGTCGCTGAGGGAGTTGCCGGATAGATTGATCGCGATCTGGGCGCCGGTTTGGCCGATACCGTTCGCATACTCGCGAAAGGCCGTTTGAATCACCCAGCGGTCGATGGCCCCCATCATCCCGTAGCGTTCGGCGGCCGGAATGAAGGCCGCCGGTAGCACCAGTTCGCTGTTGGCATCCTCACTGCTTTTATAGACCACGCGCAGCAACGCCTCGTAGCGGGTCGGATGGGGGATGGGTTCGCTCAGAGAGACGATCGGTTGATAGTGCAAACGGAACCGACCTTGTTCCAGCGAATCCCGCAGTCCGGCCGCGCCCAGGATTTCGCCGTGACGCTGTACCGTCTCGTTGTCTTCCCGCTGATAGAGGTGGACACGATTGCGGCCCAGTTCCTTGGCGATATAACAGGCGACATCGGCTTGAGTGAGTAGTTGGGTGGTATCTTCCAGTTCCCCAGTGATGGGCGCCAATCCGACGCTGGCCCCGATCTGATAAGTGCGACCCTCCCAATGGAAACGGTGGTCGCGGATATTGCTCACCACGGCTTGGGCGATGATCTGCGCCCGCTCCAGCGGGCAGTTGTCCAACAGCAGGCCGAACTCGTCACCACCGATGCGCGCCAAGGTGTCGCGCTCACGGAACATGCCAGACAGGATGGTCTTGATTTGTCGGAGTAGTTCGTCACCCGCCGCATGTCCGGCGGTGTCGTTGACGATCTTGAACTGATCCAGGTCCAGGTAGCACAAGGCGTGTTGGGCACCGTACTGCTGGGCGCTGGCCAGCGCCCTGGCCAGCCGTCGTTCGAATTCTGCCCGATTGATCAGCCCGGTCAGGACGTCATGGGTGGCGTCATGCTCCAACTGACGGGTTAGCCGGCGGTTCTCGGTGACGTCGTGAAACACCAACACGGCACCCAGGACTTGGCCATCCCCTCCGCGAATCGGCGCTGCTGATTCGTTGATATGGTATTCCTGCCCATGGCGGTTGATCAGTAGCGAATGATTGGTCAACCCGATGTTTTTGCCTTCCTGGAGACAGCGCACCACCGGATCCGGCATCGGCTCGCGACTGTGCTCGCTAACGATCCGGAAGATCTCGCTCAACGGCCGCCCCCGCGCCTCGGCCGTGCGCCACCCAGTGAGCAATTCCGCCACCGGGTTCAGATACTCCACAACGGCCGAGGCATCGGTGGTGAGCACGGCGTCGCCGATCGAGTGCAATGTCACCTGCGCACGCTCCTTGGCTTCGAACAGATCTGCTTCCGCCTGCGCGCGTTCGGCGATCTGTTGCCGAAGTTCGGCGTTGGCCCGCAATAATTCCGCGTTGCGTATTTCCACCTGCCGTTCCAGCTCAGCGGTAGCTTGCTCCAGCGCCTGTTGCGCGCATCGATATGGGCTCGTATCGCGGATAGTGACCAGGACGTGGAGACCCTGCGGGGTTGATAGAGGATTGAGGCTGATTTCCGCCGCGAACTCGCTGCCGTCCCGCCGCAGGCCTGATAACTCCAGGCCGGCACCCATCGGCCGGGGGCAGGGATCGCGAAGATACGCGGCGATATGCCGCTGATGCGAATGGCGCAAGCGTTCGGGAATCAGCATCACCAGCGGTTGGCCAGCGAGGGTTTCCGCTGGATAACCGAATAACTGTTCGGCCAGGGGATTGGCTTGACCGATCCAACCGGACCGGTCGACCACGAGCATGGCGTCAGGCGCGATTTGTAGTAAAAGGCTTTCAACAGAAGCGGTGTCTGTTATGGGCCACATCGGACTTTCCTTCTCACTGGCGTAGTTG
>JAWOHQ010000344.1:0-4596 GCA_046485105.1 Candidatus Competibacteraceae bacterium
CCAAAACTTTGGATTTCGAATCGAAACCTGTTACGCCTGCTTTTACACATCCGGAATTACTTGATGAGTCGGAAAAGGTAGTCGTCCACTTCCGGAAAATAGCTCAGGGATTCGGCGAAGCTTTCGGTGCCGGCGGTCAGCAAATGCTCCAGCGCCGCGCTTTCATGTTTCAACTGTTCCTCGAACAGCGAGAACATGACCACGGCCGCCGCGCCCGCGTCTTCCATGCGCTTGATGTTGGCCACGCTCCCTGACAGCGGCGACGACGACGCCACGATGGGATGCTTCAGTTCCATCCCCATGTAAGTGGTTCTCAAATCCATTACTGGTTCCTTCTACGTGCGGGATACGATCGCGAGCGGCTCCGACCCTCTGGACCGAAACCGTCGCGCCGCCCTGTTTATTTGAACTTCGGCTCGAAGGTCGCGCCGCTGCGGGCCGCCATTTCCTCGTAAATCGACCAGCGCCGGTTGACCGCCTGCTGGGCCAGATCCATCAACTGTTCGGCTTCCTGGGGATGGGTGTGGGCCAGCACCTTATAGCGCACCTCGTTATAGCGGTATTGCTTCAGCGGAATCCGCGGCCGCGGCGAATCGAGCACGAACGGGTTTTCACTGGATTCGCGCACCGCCGGGTTGAAACGGACCAGCGGCCAGTGCCCGCTTTCCACCGCCAAGTGCTGCTGGTCGAGGCCGCGCTGCATGTTGATGCCATGGGCGATGCAATGGCTGTAGGCCAGGATCAGCGACGGCCCCGGATAGGCCTCGGCTTCGCGGAAAGCCAGCAGCGTCTGCTGCGGGTTGGCGCCCATCGCGATCCGCGCCACGTAGACATTGCCGTAGGCGATGGCTTGCATGGCCAAGTCTTTTTTGCCCACCTGCTTGCCGGCCGCCGCGAACTTGGCGACCGCGCCCAGCGGGGTGGATTTCGACATTTGCCCGCCGGTGTTGGAATACACCTCGGTATCCATCACCAGAATGTTGACGTCGCGGCCGCTAGCCATCACATGGTCCAGGCCGGAGGAGCCGATGTCGTAGGCCCAGCCGTCGCCGCCGACGATCCAGACGCTGCGCCGGACCAGATGATCGGCGATCGCCAGCAATTGTTTGGCGCGCGGATCGTTCAACTCGTGCAAGCGCTGCTTGAGTTCGGCGACCCGGCCGCGCTGGCGACGGATATCGGTTTCAGTCACCTGCTCGGCGTGGATCAAATCGTCCAGCAAGTCCGCGCCGATCTGGGGACCCAGTGCCCGCAGCAATTCATGGGCATAGGTGAGATGCATGTCGGCGGTCAGCCGGAAGCCCAAGCCGAACTCGGCATTGTCCTCAAACAGCGAGTTCGACCACGCCGGCCCGCGCCCTTCACTGTTGACCGACCACGGCGTGGTCGGCAGGTTGCCGCCATAGATGGAGGAACAGCCGGTCGCGTTGGCCACCAGCAACCGGTCGCCGAACAACTGCGACAGCAGCTTGACGTAAGGCGTCTCGCCGCAGCCGGCGCAGGCGCCGGAGAACTCGAACAGCGGCGGCAGGAACTGCACTCCACGCACGGTGGAAAAATCCACTCGGCCGCGATCCACTTCGGGCAGGGTCTCGAAGAAGCCAATATTGGCTTTCTCGTTCTCCGCCACCGGTTCCTTAAGCGCCATGTTGATCGCCTTGTGGCCGACCTGCTCCTTGCTCTTGGCCGGACAAACCTCCACGCACAGCCCGCAGCCCGTGCAGTCTTCCAGATAGACTTGCAGGGTGTAACGGATCTCCGGGAAGCCGCGGGCGTCGATCGGCGCGGTCTTGAACGCCTTCGGCGCCCCTTCCAGACTGGCCTCGTTGTAGAACTTGGACCGAATCACCCCGTGCGGACAGACCATGCTGCAATTACCGCACTGGATGCAGATGTCGGGTTCCCAGATCGGCACGAAGTTGGAAATGTTGCGCTTTTCCCATTGGGTCGTGGCGCTGGGATAGGTGCCGTCCACCGGCAGGGCGCTGACCGGCAGTTCGTCGCCGCGCCCGGCCATCATCATCGCCGTCACGTTGCGCACGAACTCCGGCGCGTTGGCGGACACGGTCGGCGGCAGTTCGATGGTGCTGGTCGCCCGCGCCGGCACCGCCATCTCGCGCAAATTGGCCAGGGTGTTGTCCACCGCCTCGAAGTTCTTGCGCACCACCTCTTCGCCCTTGCGCATATAGCTCTTTTTGATCGAATACTTGATCTTTTCAATCGCTTTATCGCGCGGCAAGACGCCGGAAATGGCGAAGAAACAAGTCTGCATGATGGTGTTGATTCGGGTGCCCATGCCGTTATCGCGGGCCACCTTCTCGGCATTGATGCCGTAGACCTTCAACTGCTTGGTGATAATTTCCTCCTGCACCGGCCGCGGGATCCGGTCCCAACTGTCCTCCGGCCCGTGCGGACTGGTGTTCAACAGCAACACGGCGCCGGGGGCGGCGTGTTTGAGGACATCGCCCCGGTTGAGAAAGTTGAACTGATGACAACCGATGAAGTTGGCCGATTGCACCAGATACGGCGCGCGAATCGGGTCGGGTCCGAAGCGCAGGTGCGAGACCGTCTGCGAGCCGGACTTCTTGGAGTCGTAGACGAAATAGCCCTGGGCGTAAAACTCGGGATCGTCGCCGATGATCTTGATCGAGTTCTTGTTGGCGCCGACCGTGCCGTCCGCGCCCAACCCGAAGAACATCGCCCGCACCGCTTTATCGGATTCGATAATGAAGTGCGGATCCACCTCCAGACTGCTGTGGGTGACATCGTCGTTGATCCCGACGGTGAAATGGTTCTTGGGCCGGTCCTTGCTCAGCTCGTCGAACACCGCCTTGCACATCGCCGGGGTGAACTCCTTGGACGACAGTCCATAGCGGCCACCGATCACCCGCGGCAGGACCGCGGTCGGCAGGTTGCCAGCGATCTGGGCCTCTACCAGCAGGCTGACGATCTCCAAGTACATCGGCTCGCCGGTGGCGCCCGGTTCCTTGGTGCGATCGAGCACGGCGATGGATTTGACGCTGGCCGGCAACTTCGCCAGGAAATGGGGGGCCGACAGCGGCAGGAACAGGCGGACCTGGATCACCCCCACCCGCTCGCCGCGCGCGCTCAGATATTCGGCGGTATCGCGGGCGGTTTCGGCGCCGGACCCCATCAGCACGATGACCCGTTCGGCGTTCGGGTCGCCGAAGTAGTCGAACGGGTGGTAGCGACGGCCGGTCAGGTCGGCGAACTTGTCCATGGCGGACTGAACGATGTCCGGCACCTTGGCGTAGAACGGATTGACCGTCTCGCGGCTCTGGAAATAGACGTCGGGATTCTGCGCCGTGCCGCGGATGAACGGCCGGTCGGGGTTCAGCGCCCGGGCGCGATGCGCCAGCACCAGATCGTCGTCGATCATGGCCCGGATTTCGCCATCGGTCAGCAGAGTGAGCTTGTTGACCTCATGCGAGGTACGGAAGCCGTCGAAGAAGTGGATGAAGGGCACCCGCGCCTCCAGCGTGGCCGCCTGGGCGATCAGCGCCATGTCGTGCGCTTCCTGCACCGAACCGGACGCCAGCAGGCAGAAGCCGGTGGGGCGGATCGCCATCACGTCCTGATGATCGCCGAAGATCGACAGGCCCTGGGTCGCCAGCGAACGGGCGGCGACATGGAACACCGCCGAGGTGAGTTCGCCGGCGATCTTGTACATGTTGGGGATCATCAACATGAGCCCCTGCGACGCGGTGAAAGTGGTGGTCAGCGCCCCGGTTTGCAACGCGCCGTGCGCCGCACCGGCCGCGCCGCCCTCGCTTTGCATTTCCATCACCGTGGGCACGCTACCCCAGATGTTCTTGACGCCTTCCGAGGACCATTGGTCGGCCAGTTCGGCCATGGTCGAGGATGGGGTAATGGGATAGATGGTGCAAACTTCGTTGACCCGATAGGCGACGTAGGCGGCGGCCTCGTTGCCTTCGATGGTAGTGACTTGCCGTTCGGTCATTACTGTTCTCTCTGAGAGCCCGCATGGGTTGGGCGGGCGGTGGTTATCTACGAACTGGAGCGGATGCCGCGGGTGGGTCGCGAGAGTCGGCGGGCGGGCGATGGCAACGGCTGTCGCCGCCCGCCGGCTCCCGGACGGTCAAGCGGTGGGCTCCGCTGACTCGGCCGCCGGCTCGGGGATCATCTCGATGGCGTGGCAGGGACACTGCTCGAAGCACACCGCGCACCCGGTGCAGCGGTCGTAGTCGTAGCGGTAGCGCTTGCCCGGCCCCAACTTGATGACGGCGTCCTCCGGGCAGGCCCCGTAGCAACCGTCGCATTCGTAGCAGTTGCCGCAGGACAGACAGCGCTTGGCTTCGTACAGCGCCTCCTTGGGACTCAGGCCGGCGACCACTTCCTCGAAGCCGCTGATGCGCCGCTTCAGATCCAGATGGCCCTGCGGACGCTGGGCGGCGTCGGTGTAGTACCAGACGTGCAGCTTGTCGAAGGTGGCCAGATCGTGCTTGGGCGGCTTGACGTGAGTACCGCCGCGCAACCAGGCGTCGATGTTGCGGGCGGCTTTTTTCCCATGGCCGACCCCGATGGTGACCGTGCGGTCGGAGGGCACCATGTCGC
>JAWOHQ010000097.1:0-5826 GCA_046485105.1 Candidatus Competibacteraceae bacterium
CTGGTCGCCCCGGCGCTTTGGCGAGCAATTGCTGGCGGCGGTGGAGGTGGCGATGGCGGATCCAAGGCGGCGGCGGGGGTTCGGGTAAGTGGATTTCAGGTATACGGCATGACGACTTCATACGGCCATCAACTCAAAAACTCTGGTTCCCATCGCTATCTGATGCCGTGGGTTGAACGGCTCTGCGAGAAGTACGGAGGGGGTAGGCGAATCATTGACATCGGTTGCGGCAATGGCGCGACCTGCCGCGATCTTTCGCAGCGAGGCTATCAAGTCGTCGGACTCGAACCGAGTGAAGATGGCTTCAGGCTCGCCAGGCAAAATGCCCCGGACGCCAGGATTTATCAGTTGAGCGCCTACACGACCGCCGACGCCCTACCCGAAACGTCGTTCGACATCGCGATCAGCCTCGAAGTCATCGAGCATCTCGACCGTCCTGGAGCGCTCGTTGGTTTGGTGTTTCAACTGCTCGCCGAAAATGGCGTGTTGATCGTCTCGACGCCTTATCACGGTTGGTTGAAAAACGTCCTGATCGCCGCCGCTGGAAAGTGGGATCAACATCACCAGCCACTGAACGATCATGGACATATCAAGTTTTGGTCGCGAGCAACACTCTCCCGGCTATTGCATAAGAACGGTTTTTCGGTGGTTGATTTCGTTGGGGTGGGACGCTTTCCACTGCTCTGGAAATCGATGATCATCATTGCCCGAAAGCGATCCTGAAGTGGCAGAAATGGACACAGCGCAGACTGACACAGGGCAACGGCGGATTCCGGTGACGGCCATCGTGCTGACCTTCAACGAGGCGGTCAACATCGCCCCCTGTCTGGCGGCGATGGCGCGGGTGGATGATGTGGTGATCGTCGATTCAGGCAGCACCGATGACACGCTCGCCCGTGCTGTTGCAACGCGCCCCGACGTGCGAATCTTCTCCCATCCCTTCCAGGACTTCGGCGACCAGCGCAACTGGGCGCTGGACCATACGGAACCCCGCCATCCCTGGGTGTTGTTCGTCGATGCCGACGAGTTCTGTACGCCCGGACTGCTGGACGAGATCGCCGCTTTCCTCGCGGCTCCCGGCCAATGGGTCGGCGCTTTCGTAGCCGGCCGGAATTACTTTCTGGGCCGCTGGCTGCGCTACTCGACCCTATACCCTTCCTATCAACTGCGCCTGCTGAAGCTCGGCGCAGTGCGCTACCGCAAGGAAGGACACGGGCAGAAGGAAGTCACCGACGGGCCGTTGCATTACCTCCGCGAGGGCTGGCGGCACGAAGGCTTCAGCCAGGGCGTGTTTCACTGGATCGCCCGGCATAACCGGTATTCCAGCGAGGAAATCGAGAATCTCCTTGCGCTGCGAACCGAGTCCATTGCCGTCGGTGCGCTATTCAGCAGAGATGCGGTGACAAGGCGACGCGCCCTGAAAATCGTGGGAGCCAGGCTTCCAGGCAGACCGATGCTTCGTTTTCTTTATGCGTATATCCTTCGTGGCGGGTTTCGCGACGGTCTGCCAGGACTGATTTATTGTTCGCTGCTGCTCGCGCATGCCATACACATCTCGGCAAAATTGCAGGAGCAACTTCACTTGCGTGACTCCGCCTCTAAGACTTCCAGGGGAACCCAATGAGTCGCATGCGCCTCATGCTGCGGGATGCGGCGGGACGCATTCCGTATCCGCTGGCAAGGCCGCTGGTCTGGGTGCCATTCCCGTTTCGGCTCGGGCGACAGTACTCCATTGCCAGGAAGCAGATCGATCAGTTCGACAGCGCATCATCCACGGATCAAGAAATCTGGATACTCAACCGCCTGCAAGAGATTGTGCGGTTCGCCTACGCGAAAACCACCTTCTACCGCCATTGGTATGATCGCCACCACTTCGCACCGGATCGGCTGCGCACGTTAGCGCACTTTCAGGATGTCCCCCTGGTCACCAAGCAGGACTTGCGTTCCTTTACGCTCGAACAGCGTTCGGGAGAAATGCGCGGGGCGCTCCGGCTGAATACCGGCGGGACGAGTGGCGAGCCATTGGACTTCTATGTCGACCAGCATGCCTTTGCGCGAGAGTGGGCGCACATGCACCGCATCTGGGAAGCCGGCGGTTATCGGCAGCGCGATCTCAAGCTGACCCTGCGCGGCAAGCATCTCGGACGGACGGCCATCCGTTACAACGTGGTCCACAATGAATATGTGGCCAACGCCTATATCAGACCGGGTGAACTAGCCGAGGCGCTGGATCGGCTGCCGCGGAGCCGACGGATTCGGTGGTTCCACGGCTACCCCAGCCTGGTCGCGGAGTTCGCTGGAATACTGCAAGGACAACATCCGGAACTGCTGGCTCGACTGCGGCGGGACATTAAGGGTGTGTTGTTGGGTTCGGAGTATCCCGCGCCGCATTACCGGCAGGTCATTGAAGACGTTCTGACGCCCAATGTTGTTGCCTGGTACGGGCATAGTGAAATGGCGGTGCTTGCTCGCGAACAGGCGCGTGATCTCTACGCGCCGCTGCAAACCTACGGCTATTGCGAAGCCGTTGCGGATGACACCGGCCCGCAAAAGCTGGTGGGCACGTCATACTGGAATCGGGCATCGCCGTTCATTCGCTACGATACGGGGGATCTTGTCCGCGCCGATCCAAACGAACCCCTGCTACGCCGGTTCGAGATAGCGGAAGGCCGGGTTGGGGACTTTGTCGAATGCGCCGACGGCGCCCGCATAGCCCTCACCGCACTGATTTTCGGCCGACACCATCCGGCTTTTGAAATGATCGATCATGTCCAGGTTCGGCAAGACAAACCTGGAGCAATCACTGTAGTCGTCGTACCCAAAGCGCACTTCGTCAATCAACCGGATTTGGTTGCCGCGGGATTCCATGTCCGCGATGTCGGGCTTTCAGTACACTTCGAGTTTGTGCCGGAGCCGGTTCGAACAGCGCGTGGCAAGACGCCGCTGCTGATTCGAAGCCAGGACTCGGAACCCTAGACTCGAATTTCACCGCATTCACTGCCGCGAAATCGTCCATTGAAAATACTTCACGTCATCCGGGGCCTGGCGAACTCCTCCGGGACCACCCACATCGTCGTTCCCCTCAGCGAGGAACAGGCCCGGCTGGGCTGCGAGGTCACCGTGTTGCATGTGCGCAAGGGCGCTCAACCGCCGGTGATCCCCGACCCCTCTCTCGTCGCGAGCCACTGTTTTCCGGCGACCCTGCCGCTGGACAATCCGGGCGTGTCCTGGGGATTCGCGCGGGCGTTAAGCGCGCGCATCCACACCTTCGATGTCGCCCACATCCACGCCGTATGGAATTTCCCGACCTGGTTGACGATGCGCGCCGCCTGCAAGGCCGGCGTGCCCTACATGGTCGCGCCCCAGGGCTCCCTGGAACCCTGGGCGTTCGCCCACGGCAGCCGGGTGCGACGAATCTATGCCCGTCAGGTCGAACGGCCCCTGCTGGCGCGGGCGACCCGGTTGCAGGCGCTGACCGAAACCGAGGCCGAACAATTTCGCGCCTTCGGGCTAAATACCCCGACCGCCATCATCCCCAATGGCGTCACCGCCGACTGGCTGGACGGAGAACGGAGCCATCTGGCCGCGCGCCTGAACCTGCCGCCCGGATCGCAAACCCTGCTGTTTCTCTCGCGAGTGCATCCTAAAAAGGGCCTGGACCTGCTGCTGCGCGCCTTTGCCGCCACCTTATCCACGCTACCCGGCGTCGTGCTGGTGGTGGCGGGCAGCGATGCCGGTTCCGGCTATGGCGAACAGATGCGCGCGCTGGCCCAGGAACTCGGACTCGGCGAACGCTGCCGCTTCATCGGCGAAGTGCGCGGCGCCGAGAAACGCGCGGTGCTGACCGGCGCCGACGCCTATGCCCTCGCCTCGCACTCCGAAGGACTGCCGGTGGCGGTCGTGGAAGCCATGGCGTCGGCGTTGCCGGTGTTGATTACCCCAGGGTGCAATCTTCCCGAAGTCGTCTCCGCCGATGCCGGCCTGATGGTGGCGCCACAGGTGGACGCGGTGGCGGCCGGCCTGCGGACCTTGTTCGCGGACCCGGCGCGAATGCGGGCGTGGGGGATGCAGGGACGGGCGCTGGTGCGCGAACGCTTTACCTGGCCCCAGATCGCCCGCAACACCCTGGCGGTGTATGAAGACATGATCGAACCGGGGCGGCGCACCGCAACCACCGGCCCGGCCATTCCACTCCAGTAAGGATCGAACTCAATGGCGCAGGTCACCGACAACCCCACCGGATCATCCGTGCTCGTCACCGGCGGCGCCGGTTATATCGGCAGTCACGCCTGCAAGGCCCTGGCCCGCGCCGGCTATACCCCCATCAGCTTCGACAACCTGGTCTACGGCCATCGCTGGGCGGCGCGCTGGGGGCCGCTGGAAGAAGGCGATATCAACGACCGCGCGCGGCTCGACGCCGTCATCGCCACCTGGCGCCCCAGCGCGGTCCTGCATTTCGCCGCCTACGCCTATGTCGGCGAGTCGGTCACCGACCCCGGCAAATACTATCGCAACAACGTCGCCGGAACCCTCACGCTGCTCGAAGCCCTGCGCGATCATGGAATAACGCGGCTGATCTTCTCCAGCACCTGCGCCACCTACGGCCTGCCGCTGGAAATTCCCATCCCCGAAACCCATTCCCAAAATCCCATCAACCCCTACGGCGCTTCCAAACTGATGATCGAACGGATGCTGGCCGATTTCGGAGCGGCCCATAACCTGCGCTCGATCGCGCTGCGCTACTTCAACGCCGCCGGCGCCGATCCGGACGGGGAGATCGGCGAAGCGCACGACCCCGAGACCCATCTCATCCCCCTCGTCCTCGACGCCGCCGCCGGCCGCCGGCCGACCATTACGGTGTTCGGCGACGACTACGACACGCCCGACGGGACCTGCATCCGCGATTACATCCACGTCACCGACCTGGCCGACGCCCACGTCCTGGCCCTGCAGGCGCTGGAGCGCGGCGGCGCCAGCGACGCCTTCAACCTGGGCAACGGCCAGGGCTTCTCGGTTCGCGAAGTCATCGACCACGCGCGCCGGATCACCGGTCGAGATATACCGGTCACCCTCGGCCCCCGCCGCCCCGGCGACCCACCGCGACTGGTCGGCGACGCCACCCGGGCGCGGAAAATCCTCGGCTGGCGGCCGCGCTACGCCGACCTCGACGCCATCGTCGAGACCGCCTGGGCTTGGCATCAGCGGACGGTTCAAGACGAAAGGTAAAAGGGGAAAGGGGAAAACATCCCGATGACCGCCCACGACCACGGCTACAAGCGGCTGTTCTCCCACCCGGAAATGATCCGGGATTTACTGCTGGGCTTCGTCCGCGAACCCTGGATCGCCGACCTGGACTTCGCCACCCTGGAAAAATACCCCGGCGAATTCATCGACGACCGGCTCCAGCAGCGGCGCAACGACGTCATCTTGGCGACCATGCGCAACCTGGCCGCCGCCCTGTTCCGGCTGGAGAACAGCCGGGGACCCGAAACCGTGCGCGAGGTGCTGGCCGCCCTGAGCGCCTGGCTGGCGCGGTTGCACGCGGCGGCTGGGGAAGACGAAGGGTGAAAGGCGAAAGGCGAAAGGCGACATGAAACAAATCCTCCAATCGTTGAAAACCGGCGCCACCGAAGTTGCCGACGCGCCCTGTCCCGCCGTCCAGCGCGGCCAGATCCTGATCCGCTCCACTCATACCCTGATCTCCGCCGGCACCGAACGGATGCTGGTCGAGTTCGGCAAGGCCGGCTGGATCGAGAAAGCCCGCCAGCAGCCCGACAAGGTGCGGATGGTGCTGGACAAGATGAAAACCGACGGCCTGCTGCCCAC
>JAWOHQ010000369.1:0-3104 GCA_046485105.1 Candidatus Competibacteraceae bacterium
ATCCAGTTCGTCAAGAAATGGGGCAACAGCCCGGCGGTGCGGTTACCGGCGGCCATCATGGAAGCCGCGCACCTGGCGCTGGATCAGGCCGTCGAAGTTCGCGTGGAGAATGGCCGGGTGATCATCGAACCGGCCGCACCGTCTTTTGCACTCGACGACCTGCTGGCGGGCATCACCCCGCGGAACCGGCACGCCGAGCAGGACTTCGGCCCCCCCGAAGGCCAGGAACTGCTCTGATGGCGAGGTCTTATGTGCCTGATGAGGGTGAGATCGTCTGGCTGAACTTCACCCCACACAGCGGGCACGAGCAAGCCGGACGACGGCCGGCGGTGGTGTTGAGTCCCAGGGCCTACAACCGCCGCGCGGGATTGCTGGTGTGCGTGCCGATCACCAACCAGATCAAGGGCTATCCGTTCGAGGTGGTGCTTGCAGGCAGCGGCGCCACCGGCGCCGCCTTGGCCGATCAAGTCAAGAGCCTGGACTGGCAAACGCGCCAGGCCGAGCGTAAAGGCCAAGCGACGTCGGCCGAACTCGCCGAAATTAAGGCGAAGATTAGAGCCCTGTTGAAGCTCGCCTGAGGCATGGGACCCGGGTTTGGCCAAGGCCCGCTCCCGTCAACACCGGACTGTGCGGTCCATCGCCAAATTGACGTCCAGCAGATCGCATGGAGTCCTCGATTCATCTTACCCAGAGTCGGGATGCGGAAGGTCTGGAAACTGGTTGGTGATGCGTTCCACAAAGCGGGCGAGAACGACCAGCAACGCTTCGGCGGCTCGTTGGGCGGCTATCAGGCGTTGCAAGCGCTCGGCGGCCGTCGCTGGGTAGTCATGGGCAAATTCGTTACGAATGCGCCGCAGTTCGTTCCAGTCCTCGGCGGAGGCCAGCCAGCCGAGTTGTTCGAGGCGGTCGAGGCGGTCGCGCATGGACAGCGGCCCAATGTCTTCCTGGAGCGCGCGCAGGACGGACGGCATCAAGCGCGCCCCCAAGTCGTCCTGCAAGCGGGTGTAACGATAAGCGAATTGATCGAGCAGACGCCGGTCGGCCTTGGTCAGGGCCTCCAGGTCCGACGTCCCGAGGGCGCGCTGTTCCAGATCGTCGAGCGCTTCTCGCAGGGTGTCGCGGTGGATGAGGCAGACCTCCAGATTCTGCCGCAGGGCGAACAGTTCCGGGGCATCGTTCATAAGGGAATTCCGGTTTGATGGGCGATCCGCACGATGGGGCGGGGATCGTCGGGAGCCTCCAACACGACGTCGATCTTGCGCTCGCCGAGACGCCGTTCCAACTGCCCGAGCAGGCGCAGCTTATCCCGCCAGGCGGTCTCGGGGTCCGCCGCCCGGTCCGCCGGCGGGCGCACGAGCAAGTCGATATCGCCTCCCCGTCGCCGGTCGTCGACCCGCGAGCCGAACAGCCAGACCTGGGCCGCCGCGCCGAAGACCTCGGTCACGCTGTCGCGAATCGCTTGGGCTTGTTCGGGAGTCAGGCGCATGGGTCGCCATTCAAGTTGTTGAGGAACGAACATCGTTGGGTTCGCCGGACGCGGCAACGCGCGCCGACCGTTCCAGATTCAACGCCAGCAAGCGCGACAGGATCTCGTCGTCGGGCATCTCGGGACCGTAATCCGCCCAGCCGTAGGCCGCCGCCACCGCGACATCCAGCGCTCGGTGGGCGTGGTCGAGCCAGGTCGGACGCTGGTTGTAGAGATGGGTCAGGGTCCGTTTCTTGAGTTCCGCCGCGTACTGGGATTTGGGGATGATCCGGTCGGGGTAATCGGGGACCACTTCGGGTACGCGCTCGACCCACTCGGGCGGGTTCAGCCAGTTCTCGCGGAGCCGGTTTAACTGATAGGCCGCCTCGGCGATGGTGAGCGCCGCCGCGCGCCGCTCGGGCGCGACGCTCGGCAGGATGATTCCGTTATTCAGAATCTCGGTGGGTCCAGCGGTGTCGGCTGGCGTCAGGCCGGCGGGGAAAGGGAAGGTTTCAAAAGACGAGCTTGGCCGGTAGCAAGGGCGATCCTCGAGCGTCGCTCCCAAGCGCAAAGACCATAGTTCATGAACTCGGGAGTGCAAGACTCCAAAAGAAACATCATCCTGACGAGCAAAGACGATTAGACGCTTGTCAGGCAAAACAGCCAACGGCAACCACAAGAAGACCCGATGCTTTGCAACCTCGGATGTTACAAAATATCGTGTTAAGCGACTGAGCGCGGCGCGCATAGCAAGACGAGGTTCCCCGTGACGCCACCAATAGCGCCGATAGACTGCTCGGCCATTCTTCTCTCGATCTGGCTTGACATTCTCCACAAGGTGTTGAAACGGGGCTTCGTATAACGCTGCATCTGCCTCCGGCATTGTTGTTCCGCAGTCGATAATCCAGCCATCACGCGGTCGCTGCATCACATCAATGCCGTTCCAGCTTGGTTTCAGCACAACGCAATTGGACTGCCCATGTGGATTGGGTAGCGTCAACCAAGAGCGCGCAAGTTCACCCGGAATGTCGAACGCCCCGATTTTCTGCGAGCCCTGGAAACTAGCCCCGGCGTTCTCTTGTAGAGGTCGCGCCGTGGTCAGGTTCACGCTCGCGTGCCCGACATCCAGCGACTGCCCTGTCAAATCGGCATAAACCGCCGAAACCACCGCGCCATCAAGCCGCCGCTCCCGCTCGTTATCCACCCCGGCGAACGCCACCAGCGACACCCGAACCGCCGCCCCTTCGTTGATCCAAGGCTCGTCCGACCAGGCATTGAAGATGGTCCCGGTGGCGGTGATTCGGTCGAGTACCCGACGGTTGGAGCCGCCTCTGATGCTGTTCGTTGCGACCAGACCGGCATACTGCGCCTTACCGGCTTCGATCATGGCTCGCGCCTTCTCGAACCAATACGTGACCAGATCCGCGCCGCCCGGCACTCGCCCGCCATAGAGCCGCTCCAGGTTCCCGAAGTAGGCATCCCCCAAGAGCGCCCGCTTCTTGCTGCCGCCCAGAAACGGCGGATTCCCCACGATGGCGTCCGCCTCGGGCCATTCCGGCTCAGAGCCATCCTCGTTCACAATCGCATCGCGCTGCTGGATGTTATCGAGCGCCTTCAGGATCGGATTCTTCGCCAGCGA
>JAWOHQ010000390.1:0-5408 GCA_046485105.1 Candidatus Competibacteraceae bacterium
GCAGGTAGGACAGCATCGGCCAGCCGGTCTCGGTCTGCCAGTAATGGTCGATGACCGGAATCTTCAGCGCGTCGGTGATCCAGCGCGAGGTCGGTTCATCGAGCGGTTCGCCGGCCAGGAACAGATAGCGCAGGCACGACACGTCATGCATCGTCATGTACTTCTGGTCCTGACCCTTGAGGACGCGCACCGCCGTCGGCGACGAGAACATGGTCCGCACCTGGTACTCATTGACAATCTTCCACCAAATGCCGGGGTCCGGCCGGATCGGCAGACCCTCGTAAAAGATGGTCGGCGAGCCGTTGATCAGCGGCCCGTAGATGATGTAGGAATGCCCCACCACCCAACCGATGTCGGAGGTGGCGAACATGGTCTCGCCGGGGTTGATGTGATAGAGGTGCTTCATGGTCGAAGCCAGCGCCACCGCGTAGCCGCCGACGTCGCGCTGCACGCCCTTGGGGATGCCGGTCGTGCCGGAGGTATAGAGGATGTAGCTCGGCTCGTTCGATTCCAGCCAGGTAATCGGGACTTCGGCGTCCAGGTGCTGGGCGCGCAGGGTGGCGTAATCCAGATCGCGGCCTTCCACCAGCTTCAGGTTCTGGTCCAGGCCCCGGTTGCAGATCACCACGTGTTGCGGCGGGAACTTGGCCAGGTTGCAGGATTCATCGACCAAGTGCTTGTAGGGCACCGCCTTGCCGCCGCGCATCCCGGCGTCGGACGTCACCATGACCTTGGGCTTGGCGTCGTCGATGCGCACCGCCAGGTTGTAGGCGGCGAACCCGCCGAACACCACCGAGTGAATGGCGCCGATCCGGGCGCAGGCCAGCACGGAGAACAGCGCCTCGGCGATCATCGGCATATAGATGATGACCCGGTCGCCCTTGCCCACGCCCAGCGATTGCAGCACGGCGGCGAAGCGGTTCACTTCGCGGTGCAGCTCGGCGTAGGTATAAATGACGGTCTCATCGGTTTCCGTCGAGATGTAGATCAGCGCCCGCTGGTCGGCGCGGTCGGCCAGATGCCGGTCCACGGCGTTGTAGCAGAGATTGGTTTCGCCGCCCACGAACCACTTGCAAAACGGTGGCTTGCTGTAGTCCAGGATCTTCTGCGGGGGCTTGTTCCAGTGAATCAGCTTCGCCTGTTCGCCCCAAAAACCTTCCGGGTCATTGATGGACCAACTGTGGAACTCTTCAAATTTCATGCGGGAATGTCCTCCACTTGAGTGGCTTGGAATCGCGGCTTTGGATTTGCCGCGTTAAAGTGTAGTCGCTTGCAAAAAAAATTCCCGCCCGCCGCGCCCCGTGCGAAACGGGGGATGGCGGGCGGGGGAGGGTGAGTGCTGTAGGCGGGTCGCTGGACGGCTGATTAGCCCTTCAGCAGATCCTCGATGCTGGCGCGTTCCTCGCGCAGCTCCTGATCGGTGGCCAGCATCTTCTCGCGGCTGAAGTCATCGGTTTCCAGACCCTGCACGATTTCGTAGTCGCCGTTCTTGCAGACGCAGGGATAGGAGTACATCACCCCTTCGCCGATGCCGTAGGAACCGTCGGCGGGCACCGCCATGCTGACCCAGTCGCCGTCGGGAGTGCCCAGCGTCCAGTCGCGCATGTGGTCGATGGCCGAGGAGGCGGCGGACGCGGCGGACGACGCGCCGCGGGCCTTGATGATCGCCGCGCCGCGCTGTTGCACGGTGGGAATAAAGGTGCCGCGATACCAGTTCTGCGCCACCAGATCGGTCGCCGCCTGGCCCTTGACCGTGCATTGGCTGAGGTCGGGGTACTGGGTCGCGGAGTGGTTGCCCCAAATGATCATCTTTTTGATGTCGGTGACGTGGGCGCCGGTCTCTTCGGCCAGTTGGCTCAGAGCGCGGTTGTGATCCAGTCGGGTCATGGCGTGGAACTGGCGCGGGCTCAGGTCGGGCGCGTTGCTGGCGGCGATCAGCGCGTTGGTGTTGGCCGGGTTGCCGACCACCAGCACCTTGACGTCGCGGGTGGCATGGTCGTTCAACGCTTTGCCCTGCGGTCCGAAAATGGCGCCGTTGGCGGTCAGCAGATCCTTGCGTTCCATGCCGGGGCCGCGCGGCCGGGCGCCGACCAGCATGGCGAAGTTGGCGTGCTTGAACGCGGTCTCCAGGTTGTCGGTGGCGACCACGCCCGCCAGCAGCGGGAAGGCGCAGTCGTTCAGTTCCATCACCACGCCTTGCAGGGCCTGGAGCGCCGGGGTGATTTCCAGCAGTTGCAGGATCACCGGCTGATCGGGACCCAGCATGCTGCCCGAGGCAATGCGAAACGCCATGGCATAGCCGATGTTGCCGGCGGCCCCGGTGATGACGACACGGACGGGTTGTTTCATGGGTGTGCTCCTTTGGGTTGGTGATGAGGCAATTAAGCTGAGAAGGCTCCAGACCCGGACTGGCGGCGCGTTCCCAGACGGTGGAAGGCTCGAAACCGCGGCGATAGGTTCTTGATCGATGTACTTTATCTCAGGGGACGCTCCATCTAAAATGGCGGCGCTCGCGTTTGCCGGGCAAATAGTAGCCTAGATTGCCGTGTTTTGAAACGAATGCCGGTTCTTCCCAGAGGGTTACCGACCCCATGAGTGATTCCCTGATCCAAGGCGCGGGGTACGTGCTGACGGGCTTGCGTTGGCTGCCTAAAGCCGGATTGCGCGGTTTTGTGGCGATCCCACTGCTGATCAACAGCGGGCTGTTCGGCTTGGGCATCTGGTGGAGCTGGGGCCAGTTCGCGCGCCTCGACCAGGCGGCGCGGGACTGGCTGCCCGGTTGGCTGGCCTGGCTGCACTGGCTGCTGTGGCCGTTGTTCGTCCTGACCGTGCTGGTGGTGGTGTTCTATGCCTTTAGCGTGGTGGCGAATCTGCTCGCCGCGCCGTTCAACGGCCTGCTGGCCGAGCGGGTGGAAAAACTGGCCAACCCGGCGGGCGCGGCCCGACCGGCCGCCGGGCCGACCTGGCAAGAGGTGGTTTTAAGCCCGCTGACCGAGGTGCGCAAGCTGCTGTATTTCATCGGCTGGGCGATTCCGCTGTTGATCCTGTCGTTCCTGCCGGCGATCAACGTGGCCGCGCCGGTGTTGTGGGCGCTGTTCGCGGCCTGGATGCTGGCGCTGGAGTACGCCGACTATCCGCTGGGCAATCGCGGCCTGAAGTTCCGCGAGCAACGCCGGTTGCTGCGCCAACGCTGGCCGCTGGCCCTGGGCTTCGGCGGCATGACCCTGCTGCTGACCCTGATCCCGCTGGTAAATTTCGTGGCGATGCCGGCGGCGGTGATCGGCGCGACGCTGCTGTGGACCCGGGAAGCACCGGCCTCCGCTCCGTGAAGGACCTTCCCTTGCGCTTGCGCCCCGCGCCTCCGACCCCACTCCCACCGGCGAGAACGGATACCAGTTGGCCGCGGCGACTCTACACGGGCCTGCTGTATCTGGTTTTGCCGTTGGCGCTGTTGCGGCTGTACTGGCGCGGGCGGCGCGATCCGGGGCATCGCCAGCGCTGGCGCGAGCGACTGGGTTGGATTCCCCCGTTGCCCGAGTCGGGCTGTTTGTGGATTCACGCGGTGTCGGTGGGAGAAACCCGCGCCGCCCTACCGCTGATTCGCGCCCTGCGGGAGCATTATCCCGCTGCGCCCCTGCTGGTGACGACCACCACCCTGACCGGTTCCCGACAGGTGCGGGAGGCGCTGGGAACCACCGTTCGCCATGTTTACGCGCCCTTCGATCTCCCTGGCGCGGTGGCGCGGTTTCTGCGCGGCGCCCGGCCCCGGCTGGCGGTGATCATAGAAACCGAATTGTGGCCGAATCTGCTGCGGCAGTGCGCGGTGGCCGGCATCCCGGTGCTGATCGCCAACGCCCGCCTGTCGGAGCGCTCGGCGCGCGGCTATGCCCGGATTCGCCGGCTGACGGCCTCCATGTTGCGGGATGTGACGCTGATCGCGGCGCAGGCCGAGGCGGACGCCGAGCGGTTCCGGGCGCTCGGCGCGCCCCGGGTCGAGGTGGTGGGTAATCTCAAGTACGATCTGCAACTGCCCGAGGATTTGCCGGAACAGGGCCTGCGCCTGCGGCGGGAACGGCTGGGCGCGCCGCGACCGGTGTGGATCGCCGCCAGCACCCATGCCGGTGAGGATGAAGTGATTCTGGACGCTTTCGCGCTCCTGCGTCCGCGCTGGCCGGAGTTGCTGTTGCTGCTGGCGCCGCGTCATCCGGAGCGCTTCGGCGGCGTGGCGGCCTTGTGCCGGCGGCGTGACCTGCGCGTGGTCCGGCGTAGCGAAGAACAGCCCTGTCCGCCGGAGACCGTCGTGTTTCTCGGCGACAGCATGGGGGAGTTGCTTCAGTTCTACGCCGCCGCCGATCTGGCTTTCGTCGGGGGCAGTCTGGTGGCCACCGGCGGCCATAACGTGCTGGAGCCGGCCCTGCTGGGTCTACCGGTGTTGTTCGGCCCGCACATGTTTAACTTCACCGAGGCCGGCCAGCGGTTGCTGGCGGCGGAAGCCGCCTGGCAGGTCGCCGACGCGGCGACCCTGGCGACCGCCGTGGATCGGTTGTTGGCCGATCCCGAACGGCGCCGCGCCGCGGGCGAACGGGGCCGGGCGGTGGTGGAACGGCATCGCGGCGCGCTGGCGGCGCTGTTGGCGTGCGTTGAAGAATTGCGGTAGTGCTCCAGACGTGGATACAGGACTTTCGCTGATCAACTGGGTGTCGTCATACCCGTGAAAACGGGTATCCAGTCTTTTCAGTAGGTGACTGGATTCCCACTGGCGCGGGAATGACGGAAAGCGGAAGTCCTGGTACAGTCTCTCAAGATGTCCGGCGCAAAACCCGGCAATCAAGCCGCCTGCTTTTGCGGCAGGCAGACATCGACGAAGATCTCGGAGTAGGGGGCGATGAGCTGGCCGTGTTCGTCCTTGACCACGATCTGCCACTCGATCAGTTTTTCCACGTCGCCATGCACGTTTTTATAGTCGCGCTGCGCCCGCCGCGCCAGTTCGGTGATCGTCATGGGGCCGCCTTCGCGCCGGGTGGCCAATAACTGTCGTGGGTTGACGAAACGGTAGGGTTGTTCGCGGTCACCGAGGTGCTTGTGATCGCCTTTGCCACGCTCGTTGTCGTAACCGACGATGCGCTTTCCGTCCACATTTAGACCAGCCGATATTGGTAGGGATGTGCGGATGGAGATACCGGGGGTGTACGACGTCGCCTGGGGCACGGCGACGATCCGGCTCATCGTGCTGAACGCGATCGCGCCACACCCGCGGAACGCGGTCTGGGAACGGTTCAGCACCCAGCAGGAGCGAATTCGGCACGGCGCGGCGCCCTACCGACCGCGCCGTGCCGCCCCGGAAACAGAGGTGATGGAGTAAAGTGGGTATGATGGAGTAAAGTGGATTACGCAGCGCAACCCGCCGG
>JAWOHQ010000419.1:0-2950 GCA_046485105.1 Candidatus Competibacteraceae bacterium
AAAGATCCCTGCCCGGACGTGCTCCTTTTCATTGATCAGGACTGTGGTAGCCGATGGCGTTGCCGCAATCCACCACCACCTTGAGCGGTTTGGCGAGTTGCACGGCGTCGCGGAGCCGCCGAATGTAATCAGCGCGGATGCTGGCGAACCGTTCGCCGCCGTGGCCGTGGCGCACATCGCCGGTTTCGATGCGGCGGCGCAGGTCGCGGATGACCGCTCCGTGCAGGGCGATTTTATCGATGACGATTTTCAAGCCATTGTATCGCGCCGGGTTATGGCTGCCGGTGACCATCACGCCGGCCTGGCTGGAGCCGAGGGTATGGGTGGCGTAGTAGAGCAGTGGCGTCGAAACCGCGCCCAAATCCACCACATCCAGTCCAGCGGCGCGGATGCCGGCCTTGAGCGCCTCGCACAGGGTGGGACTGGACAGCCGTCCGTCGCGGCCAACGATCACTTCGGTTTCACCGCGTTCGGCGGCGAGGCTGCCCACCGCCTGACCGATGTCGCGCACCACTTCGGGGGTCAGGTCGCGGTCGGCCAAGCCGCGGATATCGTATTCCCGGAAGATGGATTGATTCATACCGGATTCAATGTCGCCCGGAATGGCCGAAGCCGCCGGCGCCGCGTTCGCTGGGGGTAAATTCCGGCACGATGGCGAATTTGGCCCGCACCACCGGCACGATGATCATTTGGGCGATGCGTTCGCCGACGGCGATGGTGAACGGGGTCTGTCCCCGGTTCCAGCACGACACCAGCAATTCGCCTTGGTAGTCGCTATCGATCAGCCCGACCAGATTGCCCAGCACGATGCCGTGCTTGTGGCCGAGGCCGGACCGCGGCAGTACTACCGCCGCCAGCGCGGGATCGCTGATGTGAACGGCCAATCCGGTGGGAATGAGATGGGTCTCGCCCGGTTGCACGGTGAGCGGTTCCGGCAGGCAGGCGCGCAGGTCCAGACCCGCCGCGCCAGCGGTGGCGTACTCGGGCAGCGGGATGTCCTGACCCAGCCGGGGGTCAAGAATTTTCAGTTCGATGGTTTGGCGGGTCATGCCGGATCCGGCTCCAGAAAAAGTAAAATTGTAAAAAACTCCAAGCTACCTAAAAAATTTTCGCATAGAGTTCGCTAAATCGCTCTTTATACTTATCGTGGCTCTCACAGAAAGATACGGGTTCCCTCCCGTCTTGGCCGGCCGGCCGAGTTTGCCAGCCTGGTGCGCCATATCATGAAAATACCTACCTCAACGGTGAGGTCATCCGCCTTGATGGCGCGATCCGCATGGGCGCGAAATAGGGGTGACCCAGATCTACGAAGGCGCGTCCGACATTCAACGTTTGGTGATCGGTCGGGCGGTGACGGCCGGCTGATCGTGAGGAGGTTATCGATGGGACCCTTAACAGGCATCAAGATCGTCGAATTCGCCGGACTCGGTCCGGTGCCCTTTTCCGGCATGGTGCTGTCCGACCTAGGGGCGGAGGTCGTGCAGATCAACCGCGAGGCGACCGCCCCGGAGGCCAACCTGTTCGCGCGGGAAAAGAACATCCCCGACCGGGGGCGACGCCTCATCCGGCTCGATCTGAAAGCCCCCGCCGGCGTGGCGACGGCGCTGCGTCTGATCGAAAACGCCGATGCGTCGATTGAGGGCTTTCGGCCCGGCGTCATGGAACGGCTGGGCCTGGGGCCGGAAGTCTGCCTGGCGCGGAACCCGCGACTGGTGTACGGCCGCATGACCGGTTGGGGTCAGACCGGGCCGCTGGCGCACACCGCCGGCCACGACATCAATTATCTGGCGCTGTCCGGCGCGCTGCACGCCATCGGCCGCGCGGACGGCGGGCCGACGCCGCCCTTGAATCTGATCGCCGACTACGGCGGTGGGGCCATGTTTCTGATCGTCGGCCTGCTGGCCGGGGTGCTGGAAGCCCGGAGCTCGGGTCAGGGACAGGTGGTGGACGCGGCGATGAGCGATGGCTCCGCCCTGCTGATGGCGGCCATCTACAGTCTGAAGGCGATGGGCTTCTGGACCGACCAGCGGGAGAGCAATTTTCTCGATGGCGGCGCGCATTTTTACGATACCTATCAATGCGCCGACGGCAAATGGCTGGCGGTGGGTCCCATCGAACCGCATTTTTACCGGATTCTGCTCGAAGGCTGCGGCATCGCCGATCCCGATCCCCAGCGGCAATGGCATCCGCAATCCTGGCCGGCCATGAAGGAGCGGCTGCGCGCGGCGCTGCGCACCAAAACCCGCGACGAGTGGTGCGCGCTGTTCGAGGGCAGCGACGCCTGCGTCACGCCGGTGCTCGGCCTGGACGAAGCGCCCGCCCACCCGCACAACCAGGCCCGGCAAACCTTTGTCGAGTTCGAGGGCTTGCTGCAACCCGCCCCCGCGCCGCGCTTCAGCCGCACCCCGGCCGCGATTCAGAGTCCGCCGGGCTCGCCCGCTGCTTCTGCGAACGACTGGCTGACGGACTGGGGATTTTCCGAAACCGAGATCGCCCAGTTTGCGTCCGCTGGGGTTATTTGAGAACGTCCCTCAGTCATGAACTTTATTCCAGGCAATCCCGAGTTCGTTGCGGTGGTGTGAGCGAGTTTCGCGCGCGGCGGGGGATAGAGAAAACAACAAAGCTGTTTCTGGAAATTTTAAAGCCACTACAAGGAGCCATCATGACCGCCGACTACGAAGACATCCTGTACGAAATTAAGAACGGCGTTGCCACCATCACCATCAACCGTCCCGACAAATACAACGCCTTTCGCGCCCAGACCTGCGAGGAAATGATCCACGCCTTTCAGCAGGCCGGCTGGAATCGGTCGGTCGGGGTCATCGTGCTGACCGGCGCCGGCAACAAGGCCTTTTGCATGCTCAGCTCCATTGGTTTGTTCCATGCTACCAGCAGTAATTTCTTGGATAAGAATTGAGGTTCGCTTGATTTCTGGAATAATGTTTCGAAT
>JAWOHQ010000451.1:0-5144 GCA_046485105.1 Candidatus Competibacteraceae bacterium
GACGCCGTCGCCGTCATCCTCTCCGACGAAGGCGCAAAGGCGCTGTCGAAAGAAAGCGCTGCGATCGATTTCGTGCGCGATGCGTTCGGTCATCTCAAGGCGATCGCCGTCGACAAGGGCGGCCAAGCCTTGTTGAAAACAGCGAATGTCGGGCAAGATGCGGGCGTCGTGGATGCCAACGACACAGACGCTTTTATTGCCGCGGCCAAGACCCGCCAATGGGACCGGGTACCGTAGGGCGATCCCGGCGATGCGCGCGTGGTCCTCACACTTCCCCTTGACGCTGCGGCAGGTGCTGGGGCTGGTTTACCTGCTCGGCGTCGCGCTGCTGGCGGCGGCGCTCGCCGGTTGGCTGCAGGACCATCTGCACGTCCAATTCCGGGAAGCGCTGCTGGGGAACGGCCGCTTCCTGGCCGAGCGGTTGGCCGAGGACAGCCGCCTCGCCCTCATCCAGCGCGCGCCGGCCAACGTCCGGTTGCGCGCGGCCCTGACCCGCGACTTTCCCCACGTCGCGGGCGTCGCCGTCCTGACCCATCGCAGGGAGCCGCTGGTGGCGGAGGGCACCCTGCCGGTTGCGCGCGCCGCCCTGCCGCCCCTGGAGGGCGCCGCAGGCGCGCGCCTGATTTGGGAAGACGACCGCTATCTGGTGCTGGTCGCCCCGGTGCGGGTCGTCGCCGACGCGGCGGAGCCGGATCCGTTTGCGGTGACCGACCCGGCCACCCCTGCCGCGCCCCCCGACCGACCGGCCCCCGCAGAGTGGCTGGGGGCGGTGGTGCTGACGCTGAGCAAATCCGCCACGGACGCGGCCGTGCGCACCACCAACCAGCAGATGCTGGCGGCGATCGCCGCAGGCGCGACCGTCGTGGGCGTGGGCTTGCTCGCCGTGCTGGGGTGGATCACCCGGCCGCTCCAGCGGCTGGCCGAACGGATGACCGATCCCGACACTCCGCGGCTCTATACCCCGGCGCCCGTGCGAGGCGTCCGCGAGGCGCGAGCCATGGCGGCAGCGTTCAACGCCTTGCTCGCCGCCTTCGCCGAAGTCAACCGGGATCTGGTCGCCAGCAACACCGCCCTGGAGCGCGCCCGACACGACCTGACCGGACGGGTGCGGAAGACGACCGGGGACTTGATGGCCACGCTGGACCAGTTGGAACACCAGAATATCGCGCTGCGGGACGCCCGCGAACAGGCCCTGGCCGCCAGTCGGGTCAAATCGGAATTCCTGGCGAACATGAGCCACGAAATCCGCACCCCGATGCACGGCATGTTGGGCTTCATTTCGGTGCTGGCCCAGGCCGACCTGCCGCCGGCCCAGGCCGAGTCCGCGCGGATGCTGATGACCGCCGCCGAGCATCTGGTGAAGGTCATCGACGGCATCCTCGATTTCTCGAAACTGGAAGCGGGGAAAGTCGTTCTGGATCGGTCGCCCTTCTCCCCGCGCGCGGCGGCGCGCGCCGCCGTGGGGCTGTTCGCGCCCGCCGCGCGGGCCAAGGGCCTGACGCTCGAGTTGGAGCTCGATCCCGCCCTGCCGGCGCGCGCGATCGGCGACGACCAGCGGTTGCGCCAGATCCTCGCCAACCTGGTGGACAACGCCATCAAATTCACCGCGCGCGGCGGCATCCAGGTTCGGGTCGATCTCGCCTCGCGCGGGCCTCACGCCGCCACCCTGCGGGCGGCCGTGCGCGATACCGGCATCGGGATCCCGCCGGAATGCCAGGCCACGATTTTCACCGCGTTCGATCAGGTCGAAGGCGCCGCGCCCCGACAACCGGGCGGCACCGGCTTGGGGCTGGCCATCTGCCGGCAGCTGGCGACGCTAATGGGAGGCCGAATCACCGTCGACAGCCGACCAGGGAGCGGCTCGACCTTCCAGGTCGAACTGGAGGTCGAGGTGGCGGAGGGGGAGGCCGAGACCGAAGGGGAGCGCCTCGAACCGGAACCCGGGTTGCTTCAGGAATCTCCCGAACCCGAGCCGCCGCCCGCGCGGTTACCGCCCTCCCGGCCGAAGGCGGAACGCACCGACCTCGGCCGCGCCACCGGCGCTCGGGATTCGGGCGACCGGGAACCGATCCGGATTCTGGTCGTGGACGATAACCCCGTCAACCGGGCGCTGGCGCGGATCGTGTTCGCCGATTGCGCGGCCGAGGTCGACGAGGCGCCCGACGGCCGAGCGGCGCTCGATGCTTGCCAACACACCCGCTATGACCTCATTCTCATGGATCTCCGGATGCCCGGCATGGACGGTCTGGAAGCCACCCGCCGCCTCCGGCGGTGGGCGGACAATCCCAATCGCGCCGTCCCGATCGTCGGCCTGACCGCGGCCGTTCTGCGGGAGGATCGCGATCAACTGTTGCAAGCGGGGCTTTCCGACTGTCTGCACAAACCGCTCAATGCCGAAACGCTGGCCGCCGTCCTCGCGCAGTGGGGCCTCGACCGGCGTCAGGCCGAGCGGTAACCGATAGCCCCACCCGGTCGAGGTGACCCATGACGCGCCTTCCCGATGCCGCTCCCGCCGGTTCCCCCAGCGACTCGAGCCCTCCGCCCGCCCTGGAGACCGTCCTCGACCTGCTCTACCTGCAACCTTTCATCCGCCGACCGGAGTCGCTCCGCCATCTGGTGCAAACCTTTCTCGACAGCAGCGAACCGATCCCCCACCGACTGACGCTGGCGAGCGCCCGTCACGACCACCCGCAAGTCCGAGAACTCCTGCACGAGTTGCACGGCGCCGCCCAGGGCGTGGGTGCCCGACTCCTCGAATCCACCTGCCAGCGACTGCTCGCGCGTTCCCCGACCTCCCTCGAAGATCAATCCACCCCGGTCGCCGCGGAGATCGCCGCCGCGCTCCAACCGACCCGCGCGGCCTTCGCCCGGTTTCTCGACGGATTGCCTCCCGCCTCCGAACCGACTAGCGGGCGGCCGCCGGTCCCGACCACCCTGCTGGTCCTGGAGGACAGCGCGACGCTCCGGGCGCTGCTCCGGCAGTTGCTGGCCGACGACTACCGCCTGATCGAGGCCGACACCGGGCACGCCGCGCTGGCGGCCTGCGCGGGCGAACCGCCGCCAGACCTGCTGCTGGTCGATCTCAATCTAGGAGCGCCCTCGGGCCAGGAAAACGATCTATCGGGTATGGACGTCGTGCGCCGGCTCAAGGGCGCGATCCCGTGCGTCGTCCTGACCGTGGACCGCTCGCGCGAGACCCGCCGGGCCGCCATCCAAGCCGGCGCGTGGGCCTACCTGATCAAACCGCCGGAACCGGATACCCTGCACGCCGCCCTCGAGACCGCGCTGGCGCGCGCCCAGGACGCCGCGCGCGCGGCCGCCCAGCGGACGCTCCAGATTGCCACCGGGATCCTCATGGCCCACCACCACCTCGGCGAGGACGAGGCCCGCGCCCTGTTGAAAGCCCTCGCCTCGGCCGATCGGCGTCCCGTCCGGGACGTCGCCGAGGCCCTCATCGGCGCCCAGCAACTCCACGGCCGGATCGCCCGCCTGGCCGGTCGGAAAACCCCTCTCCCACCCGAAAGCGCGTGAGGGTTGACGAACGCGTCGTCCCGAACTATGTTAGTTGTTGAGGTACCCTGCTCCTGTCGGGGTATCCACTCCCATCGCCTGATCCAAAAGCCGGTGGGTCGTCACTCAGGCTACAGGTCGTCTGGGCTCGCAGGGACGGGCGACTGATGCCGGGTCTCACCAAAAAGCGGTGCGACTTCGCTACGGGGTGCTTCGCGACGCGCGAGGCGGCCAGTGTGTGTTGTTGCCGGCTGAGGTGAGGCTATGTTGCCTATGTCTTTTCTCCGATTGCTCGCTTTGCGATTGCCCACTGCTCGCCCGGCGCGCGCGCGAAGCACCGGACCTCATCGATGCGTCCAGCGGCGGCCGACCCGAGCCAGTGCCGTCGGGATGGCCCTCACGGCGGTTCGATCGAGTCCTCTCGTCAAGCGGTTGAGTATGAGCGGTTCTGGCGGATGTTTTCGCATCAACCAGAACCTGACCACAGTCACCTAACACAGAGGTGAGTCATGGCTACCGTAACACTTTACCGGGCTAACCCAGCCCCGCCGACCCTGCCCGAATCCGCGACGGGGCGTGCTTCTCCGGAACTGACGACCCTCTTCGTGCCCGCCTGTCCGAACGAACGCTTCCTGGACGCGCAACTGCATGATCTGCGCGCCTTGCAGGGTCGTATCCAACAAATCAGCCACCGCGTGCAAACCCGCGTGGCGTCCTGTCAAGCGGGACGCCTCCCCATCGACGTGTGGCTCGCCCCCCTGTTGGTGCGCTTCGGACAAGATACTCAAGGTCTGTACGAGCGGCTGGGGACGCTGGTGCAGGACCACCGTCGGTCCCTGCGTCAGGCCCACCTGAGCCGAAGCCGCTGGATGAGCTAACCACCGGGGGGAGGATCATGAACGTCGATACGCCGCGATGGCAAGGCCCCACGCCAGAGGCCATCACCGACATCGAACTCTACTGGCTCGATCCCGAAATCGACGACGGACTCGACCTCTCCGAGTCGACCCGACGCAAGATTGGCGAGATCATGTGGGCTCTCCACCGCCGAGGGCGCCCGGCCACGCCGGCGGCGATCGCAACGGCGCTCTCGCGCCTGGGGTACGCCCCGATTGAGGAGGAGCAACTGGTCACGCTGCTGATCATGAACTGGAAACGCCTGCTGGACGAGGTGGACCCGCTCGATCCGCAAGCCCTGCACGCGTATGGGCGACTCGCGCCGGTGCGGGAACATCCCTTGTGCTACTACCTCGCGGGGATGATTCACACACTGACTTTCGTCCGTGGGTGGTGGGGCCGGGACGTGGATCGCGAACCCGCGCGGTCGCCGCGCCCCCACGAAGAGCGCCCGAAGCGCGACGTCGATCACCTGACGGGGTGAGCGGACGGCGGCGTCACGCACTATCATTACCGGTGGGTGAATACCGCTCGTCGCTTTTTTTAATTTCCACACGGCAGGGTATAAACCTTCGCCTTTAGGCGGAATAAGGCTTTAGCCACCACTCTTTCAAGAGTACCGCTTTAGCGTGCTATAATGGATCATTATAGCCGCAAGAGGTTATTGTCATGTCAGGTGGTCGTGAAAGGTATCAGCGTGGTGCGCATACGGTGGTTGATCTGAAGTTTCACTTTGT
>JAWOHQ010000454.1:0-3940 GCA_046485105.1 Candidatus Competibacteraceae bacterium
ATCTTCAGCGGCCTGAGCGCGGCGGATTCGAGATAACCCAGCAGGTGATGGATGTAGGCGCGCTTGCTCGGGCGGCGGACAAGCTTTCCGGGACGGACAGCCAGGGTCGGTTCGTCGTCCTGTTCGGCCAAATCCCGGATCTCGAACAAGCCGCTGTCGCCGCTGATCGGCCGGGCCTGTTCGCGCACCAGCTTCATGCCGTTGTAATCCATCGGATTATGGCTGGCGGTGACCATGATGCCGCCATCGAGCCGATGGTGGAACGTGGCGAAGTAGATTTCCTCGGTGCCGCACAGGCCGATGTCCCACACTTCCGCGCCGCCATCCAGCAATCCCCGGGCCAGCGCCGCGCTCAGCGCCGGACTGCTCAGGCGCACGTCGTGGCCGACCGCGACCCGCCGGGGTTGCACGAAGGTGGTAAAAGCGCGGCCGATGCGATAGGCCAACTTCTCGTTCAATTCATCGGGAATGCGCCCGCGAATGTCGTAAGCCTTGAAACAAGTCAGTTCACCACTCATCGTCGCCTCGCATCTCACGTTTCGCCATTGCCCCGGCCGTACACATCCTCGAAGCGGAGGATATCGTCCTCGCCCAGATAGCTGCCCGATTGCACCTCGATGATCTCCAGCGGAATTTTGCCGGGGTTCGTCAATCGGTGTTGGACCCCAACCGGGATGTAGGTGGACTGGTTTTCGGTCAGGAGAAACTCTTCGGCGCCGCGATGGACGCGGGCGGCGCCGCTGACCACCACCCAATGTTCGGCCCGGTGATGGTGCATCTGCGAAGAGATGCAGGCGCCCGGTCGAATCGTGATGCGCTTGACCTGAAAACGCCGGTCGCAGTCGATTGAATCGTAATGACCCCAGGGCCGATAAACCTTGCGATGCATCCGACCCTCCGAGCGCTGGCGATCCTTGAGCTGATCCACGATCGCTTTCACCTCCTGCACCCGGTCCTTGGTGGCGACCAGCACCGCGTCGGAGGTCTCGACGACGACGAGATGGGCCACGCCCACCGTGGCGACCAGTCGCGAGGTGGCGTCCACGTAGGAATCATGGGTATCCACCCCAATGACATCGCCGCGGGTGATGTTACCGTCGGCATCCCGCGCGCCCACGTCCCACAGCGCCGACCAGGAACCGACATCGTTCCAGCCCACCGCCAGCGGCATCACCACGGCCTGTTCGGTTTTCTCCATCACCGCGTAGTCGATGGAATCCTTGGGGCAGGCGGCGAAGGCTGGGCGGTCCAGCCACAGGAAATCCGTATCGGACCGGCCAGCGGTCAGCGCCTGCTGGCAGGCGGCCAGCATGGCGGGAGCGAAGCGTTCGAGTTCCGCCAGAAACGCCGAGGCGCGAAACATGAACATGCCGCTGTTCCAGTAGTAATCGCCGGAATCCAGATAGCGCTGGGCGGTGGCGGGGTCCGGCTTTTCGACGAAGCGTTCCACCACGCACACCCCGGACTCATCGACCGGCGCGCCGGCCTTGAGATAACCATAGCCAGTTTCCGGCGCGGTGGGGACGATGCCGAAAGTAATCAGCCGACCCGCCGCGGCGTGCGGGGCCACTCGCTGGATGGCGGCGCGAAAACCCTCGACGTCGGCGATGACGTGATCGGCCGGCAGGATCAACAGGATCGGATCGGCGCCTTCGCGCTGGGCGTGCAGGGCGGCGACCGCCACCGCGGGCGCGGTGTTGCGGCCCACCGGTTCCAGAAGCACCGCCGCCGGCTGAATGTCGACCGCGCGCAACTGCTCGGCCACCATGAAGCGGTGTTCCTCGTTGCATACCACTAGCGGCGGGGTCGCGTCGGCCAGGCCGCTGATCCGCAACGCGGTGTTTTGCAGCATGGTGTTTTGATCCACCAGGGGCAGGAACTGTTTGGGATAAGCCTCGCGCGACAGCGGCCACAATCGGGTGCCGCTGCCGCCGGACAGGATGACGGGGATAATCACGTGGGTTCACCTCGGCCGATAGCGTAGTAGACGAAGCCTTGCTCGCGCAGATAGTCGGGATCGTAGAGGTTGCGGCCATCAAAGATGACTGGCTGCTTAAGCGCTTGGCGGATGGCGGCGAAATCGGGACTGCGGAACAGGCTCCATTCGGTCACGATGATCAGCGCATCCGCGCCGTTCAGCGTGTCCATGGGTTGGTCACAAAGTTGCAAATCCGGCCGCTCGCCGTAAATGCGCCGCGCCTCCTCCATGGCCGCTGGATCGTAGGCCCGTACCACGCAGCCTTCCCGCCACAGCGCCTCCAGCAAGACCCGGCTGGGCGCTTCGCGCATATCATCGGTGCCCGGCTTAAAGGCCAGTCCCCACAGGGCAAAGGTTCGGCCGCGCAGCTCGCCTTGGAAGTGGCGCTGGATCTTCGCGAACAGGATGTTCTTCTGTTGCTCGTTGACCGCTTCCACCGCCTGCAGTAATGCCGCCTCGTAGTTGACTGATCGGGCGGTGTATTCCAAGGCTTTGACATCCTTTGGAAAGCAGGAGCCACCGTACCCGCAGCCCGGATAGATGAAGTGATAGCCGATGCGCGGATCGGCGCCGATGCCGACCCGGACCTTTTCGATATCCGCGCCCAGTCGCTCGGCCAGATTGGCCATCTCATTCATGAAGCTGATTTTGGTGGCCAGCATGGCGTTGGCGGCGTACTTGGTCAGCTCCGCCGAGCGCACGTCCATTTCGATCAGCCGGTCGCGGTTGCGATTGAACGGGGCGTATAGATTACGCAATGGCCCGGTGGCCCGGTGGTCGTCGCTGCCGACGATGATCCGATCGGGCCGCATAAAATCCTGGATCGCCGCACCTTCCTTGAGAAATTCCGGGTTGGAGACCACCGAAAATGGAAGGTCCCGCCCGCGTTCGGCGAGCGCGGCGGCGATGGTCTCCCGCACCACATCGGCGGTGCCCACCGGCACGGTGGATTTATTGACCACTACCCGGTAGTCCTCCAGGTGCTGGCCGATGGAGCGGGCCACGGCCCGCACGTGCTGCAAGTCGGCGGAACCGTCCTCGTCGGGCGGGGTGCCGACGGCGATGAACTGGAACAGGCCATGGGCCACGCCCTCGGCCACATCGGTGGTGAACCGTAGTCGGCCGCTGTCGCCATTGCGCCGGACCAGGTCGTCGAGGCCGGGTTCGTGAATCGGGATTGCGCCGCGCTGGAGCATTGCCACCTTGCGCGGGTCCACGTCCACGCACAACACGTCGTTGCCGACGTCGGCGAAGCAGGCCCCAGTGACCAGCCCGACATAGCCGGAGCCGAAGATCGTGATTTTCATGTTCGAATTGCACTCGCGGTTGAGGAGTGACGGACTCGTCGGAGAGCCTCGGGGTCCGTCTTTTGCCAATCAATCGCTCATTCTAGCCACAAAATGAGGCTTCTGAATGCAACTTCTCCGCGCCAACCTGCATTCCTGATTTCGGACGCTGGTTCGCCCCAGTGATGTAGGGTTCCGGTGGTTGTCCATTGCTCATCCGCACGCTGGGCCAGCTTGCGCCTGTCGCTCCAAGCGGCCTCCGCGCCGTGCCGCGAAAAATCCTTGAGTACAGGTTAGCCAGCGAGGGCGGATCGGGCGCACGATTTCCGGAAGGTCGCGGCTACCCTATCGGCCCCAGTCGGCGGGCACTGTAAAAAATCCTGACACGGGGAAACGGGTTGAATGGGAGCATCGTTAACTGTAAAAAATTCGGTAGTGTTCTTAAAATGGATATTGTGTAGTTTTCCGACTGAACTTCTTAATTGATTTCCACACGGCAGGGTATAAACCTTCGCCTTTAGGCGGAATAAGGCTTTAGCCACCACTCTTTCAAGAGTACCGCTTTAGCGTGCTATAATGGATCATTATAGCCGCAAGAGGTTATTGTCATGTCAGGTGGTCGTGAAAGGTATCAGCGTGGTGCGCATACGGTGGTTGATCTGAAGTTTCACTTTGT
>JAWOHQ010000464.1:0-6569 GCA_046485105.1 Candidatus Competibacteraceae bacterium
TTGGAGAAGCGCGGCTGTCCGGCTCGCTCCTACACCGGTGGCCAAATCCGCATCCTCACCGACAGCGCCTTCAACAAAGCCCGCATCCAGGATATCCAGGCCGACGTCATGCGCGCCGATCTCGACGCCGGGCGGGTGGTGGTGGTGGCCGGGTTTCAGGGTGTGGATGAGGACGGAAACATCACCACGCTGGGCCGGGGCGGTTCCGACACCACGGGGGTGGCTCTGGCCGCCGCGCTCGATGCGGATGAGTGTCAGATTTACACCGACGTGGACGGGGTGTACACCACCGACCCGCGCATCGTGCCCGACGCTCGCCGCCTGAATCGCATCACCTTCGAGGAAATGCTGGAGATGGCCAGTCTGGGCTCCAAGGTCTTGCAGATTCGCGCGGTGGAATTTGCCGGCAAACACAATGTCCCACTCCGTGTGCTCTCCACTTTTCAGGAAGGACCGGGCACGTTGATCACCTTTGAGGAAGCGTTAGAGGCGAACTCCATGGAAAAAGAGCTGATTTCTGGCATTGCCTTCAACCGTGATGAAGCCAAGCTCACCGTATCGGGGGTTCCCGACCGGCCCGGCATCGCCTTTAGCATCCTGGGACCGGTGTCGGAAGCGAATATCGAAGTCGATATGATCATCCAGAACATCGGCCACGACGGCACCACCGATTTCACTTTCACGGTGCATCGCAACGACTACGAGCGCACGCTGGAAATCCTCAAGGACCATGCCGCCCGGCTCGGCGCCCGCGAGGTGTCCGGCGATAACCGGATCGCCAAGCTGTCGCTGGTCGGGATCGGGATGCGCTCCCACGCCGGAGTCGCCAGCAAGATGTTCGATGCGCTGGGGAAGGAAGGGATCAACATCCGGATGATTTCCACCTCCGAAATCAAGATCTCGGTGGTGGTGGACGAAAAGTATCTGGAACTGGGAGTGCGTACCCTGCACGAGGCGTTCGAGTTGGATAAGGCCGTTTGAAGAGCCGGTTAGGGTTAACGTGGACCCTGTCCCTCCTCATGCGTCTGCCCTGATTTCCTGGAAGTGAATGGAGCGATTACAGACGCGGACTGTCAAAAACCGCAAGATGACTTGGTGCTGTTGATGGAAAACAAGGAGTAGCTTGATATGTTGATTCTGACGCGCAGAGTTGGAGAAACGCTCATGATCGGTGATGAAGTCACCGTGACCGTCTTGGGCGTGAAAGGTAATCAGGTTCGCATCGGGGTCAACGCCCCCAAGGATATTGCGGTTCACCGCGAAGAAATCTACGAGCGAATCAAACGCGAACAGGATAGCGCCCTGACCGCGGAGCAACCGCAACCCGGCTCATGAAACGTGGACCGTCAGCCGGCTCGCATTCGATCCAGTATTGCCGAAGAGGCTGTTGCCCCGGATTCCCGCAAGGGTTATTCCCCAGGCCTGAAGTCGCCGCCATGACGGAGCGATGAGACGAAAACCCGACCCCGCCCAGCGCGGGGTCGTTGGTTTGCAGGCGAGCCGTTGCAAAATTCCGGCTAATCCCTGTTTCGGGATTGGCATGGCAGGTTCAGATTACTTCTTTCAAGTCCGTCGCCGCAGCAGCACGTAAATCGCCCCGGTCCCCCCGTCCACCGGCCGCGCCGAGCAGAACGCCAACACCTCATCGCGCTGGCGCAACCAGTGGTTAATCTTTTGTTTCAGGACTGGTCCCCGATGCCGGGAACCGTTACCCTTGCCATGAATGATCCGCACGCAACTCAAATTTTCCCGGCGGACTTCATGAAGGAAATCAACCAGCGCCTCCCGGGCCCTGACGACCGTCATCCCATGCAGATCCAGCGCCGCGCCGACCCGGAACTGACCGCGCCGCAGCTTGCGCAACACCGCCTGCTGGATGCCCTCGCCGCGATAGTACAATTCCTCGCCGGTCTCCAAGTCCGCCGGTTCGAAATAATCCGAGACCATGTCGGCCAGTACCTGCCGTTCGTCAGCCTGGGTGAAACGGGGAATCGCGGCTGGAGGGGAGGAGAGAGGTTCGACGCGATCACAGCGCAACCGCTCCACGGGGCCGACGGTGCGACGAAACAGCTCCCGATCCTGGGGATCGAGGATAAATGGCTTGATCATGGTCGCCTCACTGGAAGAAGCGGCGGAGAGCGTCTCGCCCAAGACAGCCATCGACGGTCATTATCTCGTCGATGTCGCCGGATACCCCAACCTTACCCATTCCTCGCGTGGAAGAGAATCCCCCATCATGCGCATCCTGGTCAGCAATGACGATGGTTATCTGGCCCCTGGTCTGCTCCGCCTGGTTGCCACCCTGAGCGAATGGGCCGAAATTACGGTGGTTGCCCCCGACCGCGACCGTAGCGGCGCCAGCCATTCGCTCAGCCTCAAACAGCCCCTGTACGTCACCCGCCACGAAAACGGCTTTTACAGCGTCGAGGGGACTCCCTCCGACTGCGTTCATCTCGCCATCACCGGCCTGTTGGAGTTGGAACCGGACATGGTGGTCTCGGGCATTAATAGCGGCGCCAACCTGGGCGACGACGTCATCTATTCCGGCACGGTGGCGGCGGCGATGGAAGGCCGGTTTCTCGGATTGCCCGCCATCGCGGTTTCCCAGGCTGCGCCTTCCCCCGAGCATTTCGACACCGCCGCCCGAGTCGCCGTCTGGCTGATACGCCGCTTGCGGGAATGGCCGCTGCCGCCCGATACCATCCTTAATGTCAATGTCCCCGATCTACCCTGGGAACAACTGGTCGGCTTTCAAGCGACCCGGCTCGGCCACCGCCACAAATCCGAACCCGTCGTCAGGAGCACCGATCCACGCGGTCGGCCTATTTATTGGGTGGGTCCGGCCGGTCCCGAACAGGACGCCGGTCCCGGTACCGACTTCCATGCCGTGCGTGCTGGTTATGTCTCCATCACCCCCCTGCAAGTGGATTTGACCCGCCATAGCGCGTTGGAACCCTTGGCGGAGTGGTTGATTTCCCCATGAGCTTTAAGGAATTGATACAGGATAGCCAATTTTCCGTGTTGCAACATGAACACAATACTAGTAGACGCATTGGTTAGGGAAGGCTTATCATGCGCGGGCGCTTGGAATCCGGAACAGGGATAGGGTCATTCCGACATCTTCTAGCGCCGGTGATTGTGTGGAGCCGCCCCCGGCGTGCTCGCTAGCCAATACCGATTCTTAAGATAACCACAAAAAAAGACGCGGTCGGCGCTAGCCCTCGCGTCAGCGCCAAAAAACCCACCAAGCGAAGTGTATTGAGGAGGCCATCTAATGTCCCGAAGGATGAACGCCTGTTTGGAGGCGGTCGTTTGCGATGACGAATTGCCTATGGAAGATGCCCTGCTGGACGAGGACAAACTGGAGGACCCCGAGGAGGAGGTCATGGAAGATGACCTGGAGGCCGTCGGATTATCCTGGCCAACCCTCCCGAAAGCTAGGGAAGTGACCCTGGAGGAACTGGACGCCACCCATATGTATCTGAGCGAAATCGGTTTTTCCCCGCTGCTGACCGCTCAGGAAGAAGTTTATTTCGCCCGTCTGGTATTGCGCGGCGACGCCAGCGCCCGCAATCGCATGATCGAGAGTAACCTGCGTCTGGTGGTGAAAATCGCCCGTCGCTACATGAACCGGGGTCTCAGCCTGCTCGACCTGATCGAGGAAGGCAATCTGGGACTGATCCACGCCGTCGAAAAATTCGACCCCGAGCGCGGCTTCCGCTTTTCGACTTACGCAACCTGGTGGATCCGTCAGACGATCGAACGGGCGTTGATGAACCAGACCCGCACCATTCGTCTGCCGATCCATATCATCAAGGAAATCAACGGTTATCTGCGCGCCGCCCGGCAACTGACCCAGACCTTGGACCACGAACCCACCGCCGAGGAAATCGCGCGGGCCATGGGCAAGTCGGTGTACGAAGTCAAGCGCATGCTGCAACTCAACGAACGGGTGACCTCGGTGGACACCCCGATCGGCAAGGATGAAGACCGTTCGTTGCTGGATGCTATCCCCGACGAGAACAATCCTGATCCCTCGCAATGGCTGCAAGACGCCGACATCAATGAGAAGCTGGACCTGTGGCTCGATCAGTTGAGCGACAAGCAGCGGACGGTCGTGAAACGCCGCTTCGGTCTGGGTGGCCAGGATAAGGCTACGCTAGAACAGGTCGGTAACGAAATCGGCGTGACCCGCGAACGGGTGCGGCAAATTCAGATCGATGCCCTGCGCCGGTTGCGCAAGATTTTGGAAAGCGAAGGGTTTTCCCGGAGTTTCCTCTAGGATTCGGGAGTTGCCGGCGGCGGGTGGAGGCGTTGCCGTTCATCCGTCGTCGCTGCCCGGCGCCGGCCTAATCGTCCATCAGCAGCAACGCGACGGCGACCCGGCGGTCTTCGAGCATGATGACATTGTAGGTTCGGCAGGCGGCGGAGGTGTCCATGACCTCCACGCCCACGCCGCGCGCCAGCAGGGCTCGGGTCAAAGCCGGGCGTGGGAACCGCTGCCGGTTACCGGTGCCCAGCAGCACGATTTCGGGCTCCAGGGGCAGGATGGCTTCGAAGTGGATCTCTTCCAGATCGGCGAAGGTTTGAGGTGGCCAGTCGGTCACCAATTGTTCCGGACTGACGATCACGCTGCGGCGGATCTCCTGTTGGTTGACGTTGATCCAGCCCGGACCATAACTCTTGATGTAGTATCGTTGAGAATCGATGTCGAGGTTGAAGCGCATGGTGCAATTCCCCTGAACTTTTGGAGCCCGCTGGCCGAACTCGCTGGCCAAATCATGGTTCTCACTTCAGAGTCGTGACCGCCAGCTAATGTTCCAAAGCTCGGATCGCCGCTGGCTGGCGCGAGCCCCGCGGCGCTTTGATTACCCGGAGAATGCGCGATGACTGATAGGCCTCCCCATACCATCCACGCCCTGGAACTGGGGCGGATGGGTAACTTCATTTACGTCGTCCACGACCATGCCACCGACCGTGCGGCGGTGGTGGATCCCGCCTGGGATGTGCCGAGCATCCTGGCCGTGGCCGAGCGGCGCGGTCTGCGAATCACGGATATTCTGCTCACCCACAGTCATTTCGACCATATCAATGGAGTCGAGGCCCTGCTGAACGCCAGCGACGCGCAACTGCACCTGCTGCGCGCCGAAGCGGCGTTCTGGGATCGCTATCTGGATTTGCCGACCCTGCACGAAGGCGGCGACCGGATTCGGTTGGGCGAAACCGAGATCGAAATCCTCCACACGCCCGGCCATACGCCGGGTTCGGCCTGTTACCGACTGGGCGATCAGGTGCTGACCGGCGACACGCTGTTTGTGTTCGGCTGCGGGCGCTGCGACCTGCGCGGCGGCGATCCCGAACAGATGTACCACTCCCTGCGTCGGCTGGGCGAGCATCTGCCGGGTGACACGGTCATTCGCCCCGGCCATAACTATGGCGTCACCCCGACCTCGACCCTGCTCGAACAATTGGCCGGCAATCCGTTTCTGCACTTCGACGACTGTCCGGGGTTCGTTGAATACCGGATGCACCTGCACGACCGCGAGGAGCCTTACCGGCCGGAATCGCGGCCACACGCCCACTCCCACTGAGTTTCATCAACTCTCGGAATGTGGGCCGCCCACTCCGCTCCTTGGATTCCCTCACCCTGCTCCCTCTCTCGCCGACCGGCGCGGAGCGGAAATGGTGACGATTCTCCATGTTCCAGTTCACCCCCATCGGCCTCATTCGTTCGGGATTCCGGGAAAAATTCGGTATTCCCAGGCAAGCCGGGCTGGCGCCGGCGGCGCGGGCGACGCTCGAATTGTTGCCGCCATACAACCAACCCACGGCGGTACGCGGCCTGGAAGGGTTTTCGCACGTGTGGCTGGTGTTCGTATTTCACGGGCTCCCAATGGGACGCTGGCAGCCGACGGTGCGGCCGCCCCGACTGGGCGGCCATCGCCGACTGGGAGTATTCGCCACCCGTTCCACCTTTCGGCCCAATCCCATCGGCTTGTCGGCGGTGAAGCTGGAACGCATCGCAACCCGTCAGGGACAGGTGCTCTTGCATCTCCAGGGCGTGGATTTGCTGGACGGAACGCCGGTGCTGGACATCAAGCCCTACCTGCCCTATGCCGACCGCATTCCGGAAGCGACCGGCGGCTTTGCGGCCGAAGCCCCCACGCCGTTGGCGGCGGTGGAATTCAGCCCACCCGCAGCGGCGTTCTGCGCGAACTGGCCGCACGGCGATTTACGCGAACTGCTCGTCCAGATTTTGCGCCAGGACCCGCGCCCCGCCTACGAGCGCGACCGACCCGCACCCCGGCGTTACGGCATGCGGCTGTTCGATTGTGACGTTCGTTGGGACATGCGGGATGGTGTAGTGTATGTGACGGAAATCCTGCCAGACCCCCTTATCTTTATGCTGCTGATGGCAGAAAGCCTCAGAGCTTCAAAGAACCAGAGTACCAAAGCATCATAGAACGATTTGCGAGAGAAATGCACAACGTACAATGTACAATGAAAAATGAAAATCGCAGCATAACACCCTCTCCTCTCCCCGGGTGGGGAGAGGCCGGGAGAGGGGC
>JAWOHQ010000479.1:0-2734 GCA_046485105.1 Candidatus Competibacteraceae bacterium
CCGAAACCAAACTGCTTGACCGAAATCGTAGCGAATATTTCCCGCATATCTTCCGGCAAAATATTTGGCTAGAAGCTCGTCAACGGCAACCGATGGATCAATTTGATCGCGGTTTCGTCACGAGATTTCTCGGTGATAATTTTGGAAATGGTTTGTCGAGCTTTTTCCCGCTCTATCTCAAACCCCAAACCAAACCGCAGAACTCACTACTCGATGAACCAGTAGCGCCAGCCGAATACCATCCCAACCTCACCCAAGCCGCCGCCGAATATCTCGCCCACCTCGACGCCGACGCGCCGGCTCTGTTCCACCATCTCATCGCCATTCTGCACGCCCCCGCTTACCGCACCGACAACGCTGGCGCGTTGAAACAGGACTGGCCGCGTATTCCGCTGCCCGCGACGCGGGAACAGTTGCTGGCCTCCGCCGAACTGGGCCGGCAAGTCGCCGCCCTGCTCGACACCGAAACCCCACTGCCCGGCGTCACCCAAGGCAAACCGCGTCCGGAACTGGCGACCCTCGCCCTGCTGACCGTGGTGGACGCCGCGCCGCTCGCCCCGGAACATCTCAAGCTCACCGCCGGTTGGGGTCACGCCGGCCAGGGCGGCGTCACCATGCCCGGCAAGGGCAAAACGATCAGCCGCCCGTTCGCGGCGACGGAACAACCCGCGCTGGGCGAAGAAACGCTGGATGTGTATCTCAACGCCGGCTGCTACTGGAAAAACGTCCCGCGCCCCGTCTGGGAACTCACCCTCGGCGGCTATCAGGTTCTGAAAAAATGGCTGTCGTACCGAGAACTTGCTCTGCTCGGCCGGCCGCTCACCCCCGACGAAGCCCTGGAATTCACCTGGATGGCCCGCCGCCTGGCGGCGCTGATCGGGCTGCGTCCGGCGCTGGATGGGAATTATCGGGCGTGCCTTGAGAAATCCGTTCGATGGCCGATCTCATGGCAGTGAGAGACTGCACAAAACTCCCCTCTCCCGGTGGGAGCGCGCGACCGTTCGGCGAGCGGGGGGCGTCAGCCCCCTGTTTCCCGGAACGCGGCAAGGCGTCGGCGATCTCGGCGGGCGCGGAAACAGCGGACTGACGTCCGCCGCTCGCCGGTGACCCCAAGAAATCGATGCTTCTAACATGCCCACCCCAACCGGAATGATCGATGATCCCCTGGCGTCGAAAAAAACCTGAAAAGCCCACCGCGCCGCCCGCCGAACCACTCGGTCCACTGGCGCTGCACTGGCTGCTGGTCATGCTGGTGCTGGCGGCGGCGCCGCACGCCCGGGAACTGCCGGCCTGGCTGGTCGGCCTGTTCGTCCTCCTCGCCGGCTGGCGCTGGTTCCTCGCCGTCCGCGACAAGCCGCTGCCGCCGCGCTGGCTGCTGCTGATCCTGGTGATTCTGGCCGGCGCACTGGTACTGATCGATTACCGGACCCTGTTGGGCCGCGAGGCCGGGGTCGCGCTGCTGACCGCGATGACTGCCTGCAAGCTGCTGGAATCCCGGGCCTTGCGCGACGGCGTGGTGCTGGTCTTTCTGGGCTACCTGCTGGTGATGAGCCATCTGCTCTACAGCCAGGAAATCCTGATGGTCGCTTATCTGCTGGCGGTCGTCGTGATTCTGCTGGCGACTCAGATGATGATCCATCGCCAACACGCCGGATTGACGGCGCTGGCCCCGCTGCGGCTGGCGGGCCGGATGCTGCTGCTGGCGATTCCGGTGATGCTCATCCTGTTCGTCCTGTTTCCGCGCATCCCCGGTCCGCTGTGGGGCCTGCCGAAGGACGCCCACCAGGGCCGCACCGGGCTGTCCGACGAAATGATGCCCGGCACCATCAGCGAACTCAGCCAATCCGACGCGGTGGCGTTCCGGGTCCGGTTCGCCGGCGCCGTTCCCCCGCCGAACCAGCTTTACTGGCGCGGACCGGTGCTGTGGAATTTCGACGGCCGGCGCTGGACCCGCTTCGATGAGCTGCCCTCCAAAACGCCAGCCGCCTTCACGCCGGAAGGTCCGCCCGTGGATTACTCGGTCATTCTGGAACCCAGCAATCGGCTCTGGCTGTTCGCGCTGGATTTGCCGGCGATCCTGCCGCCGCGCGCCGGCATGACCGCATCGTTCCAATTGCTGCGCGAGCAGCCGGTCAACGAAGCGTATCGCTATGAGATGCGGTCGCATTTGACCTACCGGACTGGCGAGTTGACGGCGGCGGAACGCTTCCGCGGGCTGCGCCTCCCGCCGCGCGGCAACGCCCGCGCCCGGGCGCTGGTCGAGGAGTGGCGGCAGCGCGATGCCCGGCCCGAGGCGCTGGTCGAGGCCGCGTTGACCCTGTTTCGAGAGCAACCGTTCTACTACACCCTGACACCGCCATTGCTCCGCGCCGAGATCGTGGATGATTTTCTGTTCCGCACCCGGGAGGGTTTCTGCGAGCACTACACCAACGCTTTCGTATTTCTAATGCGGGCTGGGGGCGTGCCGGCGCGGGTCGTGACCGGCTATCAGGGCGGCGAGCTAAACCGGATGGGGGGATATCTGATCGTGCGGCAGGCCGACGCCCACGCCTGGGCCGAGGTCTGGCTGGCGGAACGCGGCTGGGTTCGGGTGGACCCCACCGGCGCGGTGGCCCCGAACCCAGCCGCGTTCCGCCAGCCAGACCTCGGCCCAGGCGTGGGCGTCGGCCTGCCGCACGATCAGATATCCCCCCATCCGGTTTAGCTCGCCGCCCTGATAGCCGGTCACGACCCG
>JAWOHQ010000010.1:0-3821 GCA_046485105.1 Candidatus Competibacteraceae bacterium
GTTGCCGGCCAGCGCCTGGTTAAGTTGGAACGGAGCGCCGTGCAGGATGCCCCAGACGATGCTGGCTCCGCCGAGTCCGATCAACCAAGCGCTTTGAATCCGTTGCCGACGAGCCAGGCGGTGACTCAGCAGGAGGGCGGCGGTCCAACCGAGTGAGCCCGCCAGCCATAACGACCCGCCCGGCAGTACCGACGCGGCGATCATCAAGGTCAACAAAACGCCAGCGAGCGTGTCGCGTTGGTGGGTTGGGGGGGCGGTGAAAAACGGCGAGCGGTGAGGTAATTGCACGGTAAAATGGGTGTGACAAGTCCGGCGCGCGGTTCAGCCGCAATTCAGTGGATCTGGGTATGTTGATGGGTGGGGTTGGCTATAATGCCAAAGCTTTTTACTTGGATAATCGTAAACATTATGAGGAGACAAGCAATGCGATTCATGAAAGCGACAGCCACGGTAGTCGTAGTGTTGACCGGAAGCCTGGTGCTCAGCGGCTGTCCGGCCAGCATGTCGGGCGGTGCCTACAGTCGCGGTCAGGTCCGCGAGGCCCAGGACGTGCGGCTCGGTTACGTCGAGAGCGTCCGCCAAGTGCAGATCGAAGGAACGAGGAGCGGCGTGGGCGCCGTGTCCGGCGCGGCCTTGGGCCTCGCGGACCTGACCGCGACTGTAGGCGCCGCCCGACATACTAGCCGGACAGCCGCTGAGCACCAGGCTTCCGGTCAACACTACGACTACCGTGACTGTCGCTTTCATGAATCGCATTGCTTGTCTCCTCAACCTGTTCACTATTATCCAAGTAAAAAACTTGGGCATTATAGCTGACCTCATTGGTTAGCATAGCCAGCCCCACTGAATCGCGGCTGAACCGTACGCCGAGCGCACCGTGCCCGCACCTCACCGCTTGTCTCTTTTCACCTTGCCGCCAACCCACCACCGCGACACGCTGGCGGGCGTTTTGTTAACCCTGATGATCGCCGCGTCGGTGCTGCCGGGTGGGTCGTTGTTGCTGGCGGGGTTGCTCGGTTGGACCGCCGCCCTGCTCCTGAGTTACCGCCTGGGCCGCCGGCAACGGATTCAGAGCCTCTGGCTGATCGGACTCGGCGGGGCCGGCATCGCCTGGGGCGGGCTGCACGGCGCTCCGTTCCAACTGAACCAGGCGCTGGCCGGCAACCAGGCCCTGGTCAGCCTGCTGGCGGCGGTGTCGTTTCTGCGGCTGGTCACCCAACCGGACGCGGCCGATGATCGAGAATCCCCACCGCGTGGCCGCCAAGCATTGTGGCGGACTCTGATCGGGGTCCATCTGTTCGGCGCGGTGATCAACCTATCCACCGTGGTGATCCTCGGCGACCGCATGACCACCCATGGCCGGCTGGGCAAACGACGGGCGCTGGCCTTGTCGCGAGGTTTCGCGGCGGCGGCGTTCTGGTCGCCGTTCTTCTCGGCGATGGCCGCCGCGCTCACTTACGCGCCGGGCGCCCGACTGGGCATCGTCGTGCTGGCCGGTTTGCCGATGGCCGCCCTCGCGCTGTGGCTGACCGCGCGCGACCTCGATCCCGAAGACCCGACGCGGGGCGCGCCGTTCATCGGTTATCCCATGCGCTTCGGCGCCCTGTGGATTCCGGGGCTGCTGGTCGCCATCGTCCTGAGCGTCCACGCGCTGGTTCCCGACTGGTCGATTCTGGCGATCATCACCCTCAGCGCGCCGCTGTTGACCGTGGTCATTCTCCTGGCGCGGGCGCGGCGCGGCGCGTGGCCGCCGCTCCGGGACCACGTCGGGCGCGGATTGGCCGGCACGGTCAACGAATTGACGTTGTTCCTGGCGGCGGGCGTGCTGGCGGCGGGGTTGACCAGTCTGACCCACGCCTTCGGCGGCTGGCTGCCGTTCGCCCACTTCGGCCCGTCGCAGGCCGCTCTATTGCTGCTGGCGATGGTCGGCATCGCGGCGCTGGGCGTGCATCCGGTCATCACCATCGCCGCCTGCGGCGTATGGCTGGCGCCGCTGCATCCGGAACCCAACCTGCTGGCGATCACCTTTTTGATGGCCTGGGCGATTGGGGTGCCGGCCAATCCGCTGTCCGGCCTGCACCTGATGATGCAGGGCCGCTATGGCATCGACGGCTACGCCTTCCAGCGCTGGAACGCGGGATATGTGTTGAAGTGCCTGGGGGCGGGGATGGCCTTGTTGTATGGCTATGGGACGCTGTTGGGGGGAGGGGGTCGGGGGTGAGGGGGTCACGCGGCGCTTGGCGCAAACCCTGACCACCAGGACTTTCGCTTTCCGTCATTCCCGCGTCAGCGGGAATCCAGTAACCCACTAAAAGACTTGTGTACTGGGCCGTGCGCGAAGGCAAGGTGCCGGAACCAGCTTGCAAACGCTGATGGAACTGGGCGGATGGTCTTCTTACAAATGGTGCTACGCTACGCGCATCTGGCTGGAGACCACTTGCGCGTCGCGGCGGAAAAGGTGGCAACGCCGCCCGTAGCACCCGCGCCAGCCGTCGCGGCACGTCCGTCCCCAGCCGCAACCGTTTGCCCGAGGCCAGGGTGATCTCCACGGCTTCCCAGCCCGAAAGGAGTCTCCGGCAGTGAAACCAAGAATAAGCATGATCACGCTCGGTGTTCGCAATCTGGATGCGGCAATTGAGTTCTACGAGAAAGGGCTTGGGTTCCCTAGAATGGATTCGCCGCCTGAAGTTGCCTTTTTCACCCTCAATGGTACGTGGCTAGGGCTGTATGGGCGAGAGGCATTGGCTGAAGATGCAAAGGTATCTTCCGAAGGAAGCGGGTTCGAATCGTTTACGCTCGCTCACAACGTGCATTCAGAAAAGGAGGTCGATGAAGTTGTATCGCAGGCCATTGGAGCGGGCGCAACCTTGGTCAAAGAACCGAAGAAGGTTTCCTGGGGTGGCTACAGCGGCTACTTTAAAGATCCCGATGGCCATCTTTGGGAGGTGGCCCACAACCCACTGTTCTGGGTGGGTCCAACAGATGAAAACGCATAACACGGCGCTCCAGCCGACCGCTCAACCGCTGCGCGGTTTCGCGACGGCTGAGCTTGATCGTTCACCGTTTTCAACACCTCTTGGCGAGCCGTGCGATTCCCCTACATTATGACGTGGCCGACTTTGAATCCGACCTGGCCACACAAGCCGGTTTCTGGATGACGGATGCCTTGTATCAACGGGTACTTAAGGCCGCTGGCGAATGAACAATATAACCGAAGGGGTATCGACCGATGACTGACGAAAGCATCAAAGAACTCTGGCATATCAAAGACGATATAGCCCGCGAGCATGGCTATGATTTAGATCGGCTGGCGGCGAATCTGCAAAGCACAGAGCGCCCGGAACCCGTATCAAACCCGGTTGTTGCAACAGGGCCCGCCCGCGGCCAAGCCCGGGCTGGAGCTGGGCGTGAGGATCAGGACAAAGAGCGCCGCCCATGAACTGGCAACAAAGTCGTCTCCACTATCCACACCAATGGCTGCTGATCGAAGCCGTCCAAGCCCATACCGAAGCCGACCAAAGGATCATCGACAATCTGGCGGTGATTGGCGCCTATCCCGATTCAGTGTCCGCTTTGCGCGACTACGCCCGCTTGCACCATGCCGCCCCCGACCGGGAACTGTATGTCGCCCATACCGACCGCGATGAACTGGCTATCACCGAACGCCGTTGGCTCGGCATCCGGCAAAGCACATGAACATTCGCCTGCAAGACGGAACATTCGCCTGCAAGACGGCCTGCCGTTTGTCGAAGTGACCCTCGAACACCACGGCCAATCCCTGATCTTGTCCGAAGTGTTGCTCGACACCGGTTCCGCCGGCA
>JAWOHQ010000194.1:0-2777 GCA_046485105.1 Candidatus Competibacteraceae bacterium
TCGCCGGTCTGTTGCCGAGCGGCGATTCGGTGATGGACTATCTGGAAGGGGTGGGACCGGAAAAACCCTACCAGGGTCACGCCCTGCCCTTCATCGCCGTCCCCACCACCGCCGGCACGGGTAGCGAAGCGACCAAGAACGCCGTGCTCAGCGTGCGCGGTCCCGAGGGTTTCAAGAAATCCTTCCGTCACGATTTGCTGGTGCCGGAATACGCCCTGCTCGACCCCGATTTACTGGCGAGTTGCCCTCGGCCGCAAATCGCCGCCAACGCCATGGACGCGCTGACGCAGCTGCTAGAGTCGTACGTGTCCGTCAAGGCCAACCCCCTCACCGACGCCCTGGCGGAAAGTGGCCTAAAGGCGGTGCGGGAGGGTCTGTTCGCCTGGTACGAGAATGGCGAGAACGCCGCTGCGGGACGGTCGCGCATGGCCTACGCGGCGCTGCTGTCGGGGGTCTGTCTGGCGCAGACCGGACTGGGGTCGGTGCATGGCCTGGCCTCGCCGCTGGGCGCGTTCTTCCCTATCCCGCACGGCATCGTCTGCGGCACCCTGGTCGGCGCCGCCACCCGCGTCAATCTGCATGCGCTGCGGGAACGCGATCCCGATCATCCCTCCTGGAGCAAATACGCCCGGGCCGGCGAAATTCTGCACGGGCGCCATTTCCCCACCATCGAGGAGGCGCACGCCGCCCTGCTGGCGCTGCTGGACGACTGGACCGAACGCCTGAACTTGCCTCGCTTGAACGCGTATGGGATTCAGGAGCGCGATCTTGCCCACGTGGTCGCGCACTCACGCGGCAGTAGCATGAAAACCAACCCACTGGTGCTGAGCGACACGGAAATCACCAGCATCCTCAGACAGCGGCTGTAAATTTTGCCCTTGAAATTTTACTATTGATACATAGAAGATGCTCAGGAACTTTATACGATGAAAACAACCTCTACTTACAATGACCCGCCCTCGTTCCGACCCACCAGTACGCCTTCCCCGAGCGGGGTGGTCGTCGATCAGGAAACGGTCGAACTCAAGCGGTTGGAAAAACGGATGGGGCGGGTTTATCTCCAGCAACGGTTGGGGATTGAGGCCGATCACGCGACTCAGGTCTTCGGTCAGGGCCGCACCTTCTTCCATATCGAAAACTGGTACTCGTTTCACACGTTCATCCGTCTGAGCCTGCGCGGTCTGGGCCTGTACCGCCGGGGGCAACGCAACGCCACCGCGATCCAGATCCGCCACAATGAGGTCGTCATTCCCCGGCTCCCCACCGCCTTCGACGGTTTCACCCTCCTCCATCTCAGCGACCTGCACCTCGATATGGACCCGGGTTATCCCGCCGCGTTGATCGAACGGTTATCCCAGGTCGACTACGACCTGTGTGTGATAACCGGCGATTTTCGGGCCAGAACCTTTGGTCCTTACAGCGCCGCCCTCGCCGCGCTGACCGAGGTGCGCCGTCACTTGCGCGGACCGATTTACGCCGTACTGGGCAATCACGACTCCATCCGCATGGCGCCACCCATCGAAGCTTTGGGAATCACCCTATTGCTCAATGAATCGGCGATTCTGGAACGCGGCGGCGCTTTCATTCATCTGGCGGGCATCGATGACCCGCATCTCTACCAGGTGGATAACTTCGAGAAAGCCGCCCAGCAGATTCCGCCGGATGCCGTCTCCATCCTGCTGGCGCATTCGCCGGAACCCTACCGACGGGCCGCGTATGCGGGTTTTGCTCTCATGCTCAGCGGCCACACGCACGGCGGGCAAATCTGCCTGCCGGGCGGAATCCCGCTGATGACGAACGCGGATTGCCCGCGCCGCTTCTGCAAGGGCGCCTGGCGCTACCACACCATGCAGGGCTATACCTCGGTGGGGTCCGGCGCCTCGGTGGTCGGAGTGCGCTTCAACTGCCCGCCGGAAATCACCCTGCATCGACTGCGGACTGGAGCCGATCAATAAGGCCGATCCCGAAGGCCGAGCCAGTAGAAAACCGGCGACAGCATGATTTCCAGCGCCACGAAGCTGACCACCGTCAACAGGATGGCCGACCCGGTCAGCGCGAATTCCCCGGCCACCGCCAGCAAGGGCAACAATGACTCGGGAATTTGATCCAGGCCCGTCGCCCGGCCGCTGGGCGGCACGCCCAAGCGCCGCTTGATAAAGCTCGACAGCACATCGCCCAGCATGGCGGCGACGCCGACCACCGCGCCGCTCCAAACCGGCAACCCCACCAGCACCGCGCCCACGCCGGTCGCCAGCGGCGCCAGCACCACGCCGCGCCAGGTTTTCGAATCGCCCAGCAAGCGATAACCGTCCGCCCATACCCGACCGCCGTCCATCGGCCAGGCTCCCCGCTGACCGAAGATCGCCGCCGCGACAATCGGCGTGCCGTTGGCGATCATAATCAGCAACAGCAAACGCAATTCGACCGGCGCCGTCTCCATCGGAGAAACTCAGGGAAGGCCCGGAGCCAATCAAGCCGCCGACGGCTCGATAGCGGGTGCCGGAAGGCCGTGTTGCCGGCAGGCGGCGGTCAGGGTATTCAGCAGCAAACAGGCGATCGTCATCGGTCCGACTCCGCCCGGCACGGGCGTGATAGCTCCCGCAACCTCGACCGCCGAAGCGAATTCCACGTCGCCCACCAAGCGGCCCTTGCCATCAGCCGTCGGGAGTCGGTTGATGCCCACGTCGATCACCGTCGCGCCCGGCTTGATCCAGTCGCCCTTGACCATTTCCGGTCGACCGACCGCCGCGACCAGAATGTCGGCGCGCCGACATTCC
>JAWOHQ010000143.1:0-5517 GCA_046485105.1 Candidatus Competibacteraceae bacterium
GCCTTGGAAAAAGCCGGTTTCGCCACCGTGGAGGCGGAGAACGGGGAGCAGGCGCTGGCGCGGTTCCACGAGAACCGCCCGGATTTGGTGGTGCTGGACATCGTCATGCCGGAATTGGACGGTACCGAAGCGTGCAAGGCGTTGCGCCGGGTCAGCGCCGTTCCCATCGTGTTTCTGTCGTCGCGCGACGACGAAGTGGATCGCATCCTCGGCCTGGAGCTGGGCGGCGACGATTACGTGACCAAGCCGTTCAGTCCGCGCGAGCTGGTCGCGCGGGTGAAGGCTATTCTGCGCCGCGGTCAGGGTGAAGCGCGTGACCCGGCGTCGCCGGGCGGACGCGGACTCGAGCACGGCCGGCTGCGGCTGGATCTGGACCGCTACACCGCTTTTTGGCGGGACCAGGAAGTGGTGTTGACCCTGACCGAGTTCGGCATCCTGCGTACGCTGCTCGGCCACCCCGGCAAGGTGTTCAACCGCGATCAATTGATGGACGGCAGCTATCAGGACTATCGGGTGGTCAGCGACCGAACCATCGACAGCCACGTGCGCCGGGTGCGCGCCAAATTCAAGGCGCTGGGCGCGGACCCCATCGACACGCTGCACGGCATCGGCTACCGGCTGGGACCCTGCTGAATGTCGGCGTCCCGCCCCCGGCTCAAGCTGCATCACCTGTTGCTGGCGGTCAATCTGGCGGTGCTGTGGCTGCCGCTGCTGGGCCTGGAGGCGTTGCGGCTGTACGCCAGCGCCCTGGTGCGCCAGACCGAATCGGAATTGATCGCCCAAGCGGCCTTCGTCGCCGCCGGTTACCGCGCGGTCCTGGCGCGACTGGCGCCCCAGGCCGCGGCTGATCCGGACTATGGCCTACCGCTGGCCGAGCCTTGGTGGGAACAGCACCGTCCCGAGACGCGCTGGCGACCCCGCCCGGCGCAACTGGATCTGGCCGTTGTACCCGCCGCCTCCGGACCCCACCGCGCCGCTCGCGCCGCCCGATCCGCACGCCTGGGCCGTCGGCCAGGAACTGCAAGCGCTGCTGCACGACGCGCAGGTCATGACTCTGGCGGGCATCGCCATCACGGACCCGCGGGGTACGGTGGTGGCGACCACCGGACCCAGTCTGGGCCGTTCCCTGACGGCGTTCGAGGAAGTACGACGGGCCTTGACCGGCGAGCCGGTGAGCTTGTTGCGCCGGCGGATTTCCGATTCGCCGACGCCCGCGATTGATTCCATCAGTCGCGGTGCCCCCCTGCGAGTGTTCGTCGCCGCGCCGATCCTGCAAGAACAACGCATCGTCGCGGCGGTTTTGGCATGGCGAACGCCGATCAGTCTCTCCCAAGTGCTTCATGGCAAACGCTATCACCTGCTGCTGGCGGCGGTATTGCTGTTGGGCACCGTGGTGTTGATGTCGGTGCTCACCTCGTTTACGGTGGCGCGGCCGCTCCAGGCCCTGGTGGGGCAGGCGCAACGCGCCACCGCCGGGGAAAAAGGCGCGGTGACGCCGCTGGCCCGGCCGGTCACGCGGGAAATCGCCGACCTGTCGCACGCGGTGGCGGCGATGGCGCGGCATCTGGAACAGCGCGCCGACTATATCCGCACTTTCGCCGCCCAGGTCTCCCACGAATTCAAGACCCCGCTGGCGGCCATCCGGGGCGCGGTGGAGTTGTTGCAGGATCATGGCGACACGATGACCCCCGCCGAACGCGAGCGGTTTCTGAGTCTTCTCGACCAGGACGCCGCGCGGCTGGATCGCCTGGTGCGGCGCTTGCTGGAACTGGCTCGGGCCGACGTGATGCAGGCTTCGGCCAGCGACCGGGCCGAGGTCGATACCGTGGTGCGCCGTCTCGCCACCCGTTACCAGGAGTCAGGATTGCGGGTCACGGTGCTCGAACCGTTGCCATCCGCGAGCGTGGCCATGGCCGAGGACGTGCTGGAATCAATCCTGAGCAATCTGCTGGATAACGCCCGGCAACACGGCGGGGACGCCGTCACCGTGGCCGTGACCGGCCCGGGGTCCGGCTCTCTGCTGATCGAGGTCAGCGACAACGGTCCCGGCATCTCGGCGGCCAACGCGGCGCGGGTGTTCGAGCCCTTTTTCACCACCGCCCGTTCCCAGGGTGGCACGGGTCTGGGTTTGGCGGTGGTCAGATCGCTGCTGGCCGCCCATTGGGGCGATATCCGCCTGGCGGAAGCGCCGGTGGGAACCCGGCTGCAAATCCGCTTGCCCGTCGGGATCGCCGCGCGGTCGCCCTAAGCATCGGTCGAAGCCACGGTGGACCACAACGGGTCAGGCGGGCCACGATGGCTCGCATCGGGTGCGGTCCAGTGGTAAGGCCGGGTCCCCTCTTGGTCGATCAGGGGTTGAACCGTCACGAATCGCCGCGACAGGAGCCACCGGCGGTCATCCTGGCACGCTGTTTGCTTTCTTCTTATTAGCATCTACCCCTGTTCTGGAGCATCCGCCATGTCCAGCGCCGCATTGAATGGTTACCGCGATCCAACGTCCTCGCCGGTCGGGTGGGCGGCGGGGTTGTCGGCCCAGACGCTGCGCCAGCAGAACCGGGTTTTCCAGGGCACTGGCGGGGTTAGCGCCGAAAATCGGGCATTGGGATTCGCTCCGGCCTTTCTGGACACCGCGACCGACCGGATCTACCGGGCGTGCTTCGCCGACGGCCGGCCGGCGCCGATGCACTTGTTGGAAGGGTTGCCGCCGGCGGTGGTGGCTACCCGCGACGCCACGGGTCGGGTGACCGCCCTCAAGTCCACCGTCCTGGCCGGCTTCGTGCGAGAGGAGCGGTTCTATACCCGCGCGCAGGCCGCCGCCTGCGTCTCGCAATGAATCGAGTCCTGCGTCCACTCCCAGACGTTACCCCGAGGCCCGCATCAAGCTCAAGCGTCTCTACCCGTCAATTCAGGACGGGTGAAACACTACTCTCTTCCAGGGAACAGCGTACTGCTCTGACCGGGGCGTCGATAGACCGTTCCGGTGAAGATCGCCAGCAGGTTCGGTCCGCTACGTACCTCGACCCGATAGACCGCCGTGCGCCGCCCCAGGTGAAGCTCCGTCGCCAGCGCTTCCACCGCCGCGCCGGCCTGGCTTGCTTGCAAATACTCCATGTGCGTGGCGAGCGCGACCGCCAGGGTTCCGTGCGAATTGGAGGCCAGCGCGAAGGCGGCATCCGCCAGGGAATACAGAAAGCCGCCGTGCGCCGAGCCCCAACTGTTGAGAAACTCCGGCCGAATAATGCCCCACACCCGCGCCTGTCCGGGGGCTGGAACCTCAGCTTGCAGGCCGAGCGTGTGCATGAAGGGGTCCAACATGAAAGGATCCTCGGGCGAAGGTTGCGCGGCTTCTCGGATAACCGTTTGCCCTGAGTCAAGCGGCTTGCCCAGGCAAATTTATAAATTTTGCCGAACGAATTCCCGCAAGGCGGGTTTTAGCGATCTTTGGTATAACATCGCCCCATCATTCACGATTCATGCGCTGGAATTTCCCGATGTCCGATACCGCCGGCCTGACGCTGCTGGGCCAGTCCCAGACTCAATACCCCCACGAATACGCCCCGCAACTCCTGGAGCGGTTCGTCAATCGCCACCCCCAGCATGAGTATCTGGTCGAGCTTGACTGTCCCGAGTTCACCTGCCTGTGTCCGATCACCGGCCAGCCCGACTTCGCCCGGCTGACGATCCTCTACAGCCCGCGCGACCATCTGGTTGAATCCAAATCGCTCAAGCTCTACCTGTACAGCTTCCGCAATCAGGGCGCGTTCAGCGAGGACGTGGTCAATACGATCGCCCGCGATCTATTCACGTTGCTGCAACCGCGTTGGCTGGAAGTAAGGGGTGAGTTCCTGCCCCGGGGCGGCATTTCCATCAAACCCAGCGTGCGCCTGACCGGGTGGGGTGGCTAAACGGTTAGGGACCGTCCCTGGAATGAAAATGGCCACCGCTAAAAAAGTGGCGGCATTGAAGGGAGCGGCAGCGCGAGTATCGAGTCGGGAAGTCACGGCGCGGCGCCGCGGAACCGCTCTACCAGTGGGTCGGGAATCCCAGCCTCGGCGAAACCCTTGGCGCGCAGCTCACACGCCGGGCAGACCCCACACGGCGGCTGTCGGCCGTTGTAGCAGGTGTGGCTGTAGGCCAGCGCCGGTAAAGCGCCCAGATCGCGGGCCAGCACCACGCTCTCAGCCTTGGATTTGAACATCAGCGGCGCATGGAGGGTGAGGTCGTAGTCCATGCCCAGCCGGATGGCCTGTTCCAGCGCTCGCAGGGTGGCCTCCCGGCAGTCGGGATAGCCGCTGTAATCGGTCTGGGTTACGCCGGTCACCAGATGGTGGATGGCCCGTTGATAGGCCAGGGCGGCGGCGAAGGTCAGGAAAATCAGGTTACGACCGGGGACGAAGGTGTTGGGGAGTTGCGTGCGGGCATCCACGCCCGGCTGCACGGCCACGGCGGCGTCGGTCAGCGCGTTGCCGCCCAAGGCGGCGAAGGTATTGATCGGCAGCACGGTGTGGTGGACGCCGGCCAGAGCCGCCACCCGCGCGGCGGATTCCAGTTCGATGCGGTGACGCTGGCCGTAATCGAAAGTCACCGTCGCGACGTTGCCGGCGCCGAACCGGTCCAGCGCCCAGTACAGACAGGTGGTGGAATCCTGGCCACCGGATAAGGCAAGCAGCGCGGTGTTCATCAGTAGCTCCACAAAAGAGTCCGAACGCCTTCAAGCCGGGAGCAGCGCTCTCATGACCGTTCTTAACGTCCGGGCAACCGGTCCAGGGCGGCGCTATCCGCGGCGTCCAGGCTCAACTCCACCGCCCGCAGACTGTCGCGGATGCTGGCGACCTTGCTGGCGCCCGGAATCGGCAACACGCATTCGCCCTTGCCGAGCAGCCAGGCCAGGGCGATCTGGTGCGGCGAGACCTGATATTTGGTCGCCATCTGGCTCAGCAGCGCATCCTGGGCGAGCTGGCGATGACCGTGATGCCCGCCCACCGGACTATAGGGAATGTAAGTGACCTGCCGGGTCCGGCAGAATTCGATCATCGGGTTGCGAACATCCCGCTGGTCGTGGATATTGCAGCGATTCTGCACCGAGATGATCGGAGTGAAGCTCAGGGCCTGTTCCAGTTGCGCCTGACTGACATTGGACAGCCCCAGATGCCGAATCTTGCCTTCTTCCCGCAATGCGGCCAGCGCCTCCAGCGACCGGCGGAAATCCACCTTGGGATCGACGGCGTGGAGCTGATACAACTCGATCTGGTCGGTCTTCAGCGCCTTGAGACTGGCCTCGCAGGATTGCCGCAGCCATTCTGGATTGCCATCCGTCACCCAGGCCCCGTTGGGCCGGCGCAGTCCGCCCTTGGTAGCGACGATGACGGCGTCGGTCGCGCCGATCTGGTCCAGCGCCTGCTGGATCAACCGTTCGTTGTGACCGAGGTCGTCATCGTCCAGGCAGTACACGTTGGCGGTGTCGATGAAATTTCCGCCTCCTTCGACGAACGCTTCGATCACGGCGAAGGCTTGCGG
>JAWOHQ010000375.1:0-2700 GCA_046485105.1 Candidatus Competibacteraceae bacterium
TGGTTCTCGCGCTATGTGGTGAGCTGGGAACTGGATCAGACGCTCGAAATGCCGTTTGTGGTGACCACGGTTCAACGAGCCTTGGCTCAAGCCACGCCGGTCATCTGGAACAGTGACCAGGGCAGCCACTTCACCAGCCCGCAATACTCGGCCACCACGACCGCCTCGACCTTCGATGCGGTCGCCGCCGAGCTGCGGCGCTGGCGCTGGCTGCCCGAATTGCGGCTGATCGCTCACTACCACGACGATCCCGGCTATCTGGACGCGCTGGCGGCCAGCATCCGCGCGGCGCGCGCCGATCAACCCGGCGAGCGGCTGTTGTTCTCCTTCCACGGTCTGCCCAAGCGTAACCTGCTGGCCGGCGACCCCTATCACTGCGAATGCCACAAGACCGCCCGGTCGGTCGCCGAGCGCCTGGGTCTGCCCGCCGACCAGTGGGCGGTGGCGTTCCAGTCCCGCTTCGGCCGCGCCGAGTGGCTGCAACCCTATACCAGCACCCTGCTGGCTGACTGGGCGCGCGCCGGGGTGCAGAGCGTGGACGTGGTCTGCCCCGGCTTCGCCGCCGACTGCCTGGAAACCCTGGAGGAAATCGCCCTCGAAAACCGCCAAGTGTTTCTGGACGCGGGCGGCGTCCGGTATCGTTACCTGCCCGCTCTGAACGACGCTCCAGACCACATTGAGGCGCTGGTCGCTCTGATCGGCCGCCATACCGCCGGCTGGCCGGAATTCACTGCTGGTTACGATCCAGAAGCAATCGCCGCCGAACGCGTCGCTCGCCGGGAACGAGCGCTGGCGCTGGGCGCGCCGGCCTGATCCGGCGCAATTCCGGCTCGAGGAGGCGCGCATGGCTACCTTGTGGCCGAGCACCTTCTATACTCATTGGGAATCGCGGCCCTTTCCGAGCCGCCAGCGCGAGCGGCGATCCGCGCCGCACCCCGAATCCGGCCCGGTGGGCAAGCATGATCCAAGGTGTTCTACTCGACCTGGAAGGCGTGTTATACGTCGGTGACTATCCCCTGCCCGGGGCCCGCGAGGCGTTACTCAGCCTGCGTGCGGCCGGCATCCCGGTTCGCTATGTGACCAACACCACCCGGTCGACCCGCGACGCAATCATCCAGCGATTGGCGCGCATGGGCTTGGATGTGTCGATCGAGCATCTGTTTACGCCCGTGGTTGCGGCTCGCCAGTATCTCATCAGCCGTCATCTGGCGCCGCATCTGCTGGTCCATCCCCATATCCAGGGCGAATTCGCCGACCTGATCGGACCGACGACAGGCGCGGTGTTGCTGGGCGATGCTGGCTCGGCGTTCAGCTACGAGGCCCTCAATCGCTGCTTTCGGCTGTTGCTGGAAGGGCTACCGTTACTGGCGATGGGCTCTAACCGCTATTTTCGCGAAGACGATGATCTGAGCCTGGACCTCGGACCGTTCGTGGCCGCCCTGGAATACGCCGCCGAACTGGAGGCGGTCGTGCTGGGCAAACCCTCCCCCGACTTCTTCCTGGCGGCGGTCCACAGCCTCGACCTGCCGCCGCAGGATGTGGTGATGGTCGGGGATGACGCCGAAATGGATGTATGCGGCGCGCTGGCCGCCGGCTTGCAGGGCGCGCTGGTGCGAACCGGTAAATATCGCTGCGGCGACGAGGCCAAGGTCGAACCCCAAGGGGGCCGGATATTCGAGGATCTGGACGCGGTGGTGGATTACATTCTGTGAGGAAGGAAGGGGAAAGGAGGGAGGTTGGCGGTCAAAGGTGACAAGGCTGACGAGGGACAGGGTAGAATCAGCCCCGACCCGCCTCCGGACCTGTGGAGTTCTCATGCGCGCGCTCTTTCCCGACATCAAGCCCTATGCCACCCAGCGCCTGGCCGTGGACCCCTTGCACACCCTGCATGTCGAGGAATGCGGCACTCCCGATGGTCTGCCGGTCCTGTTCCTGCACGGCGGTCCCGGGGCCGGTTGCGAGCCGCTGCATCGACGGTTCTTCGATCCCCTGCGCTATCGCATCGTGTTATTCGACCAGCGCGGTTGTGGCCGGTCCACGCCCCACGCTGAACTAACCGACAACACCACCTGGCATCTGGTGGCGGACATCGAGACGCTGCGGGTCCAACTGGGCATCGAGCGCTGGGTGGTGTTCGGCGGTTCCTGGGGTTCGACTCTGGCGCTGGCCTACGCCGAGACCCATCCCGAGCGGGTGCTGGGCTTGATCCTGCGCGGCGTTTTTTTATGTCGGGACCGGGATATTCATTGGTTTTATCAGGAAGGCGCCAGCCGGTTGTTTCCCGATCTGTGGGAACATTTCCTCGCCCCGATCCCGGCGGCGGAACGGGACGACCTGCTGCACGCATACCATCGGCGTCTGACCGGCGCTAACGAACTGGAACGGTTAAGGGCGGCCAAGGCGTGGTCGGTGTGGGAGGGTTCCACCCTGACGCTGGAGAGCAATCCCCAGCTCATCGAGCATTTTGGCGAAGCCCGCCGGGCGCTGAGCCTGGCCCGCATCGAATGCCACTACTTCGTCAACCACTGTTTCATGGAACCCGACCAGTTGCTGCGCGACGCCGATCGGTTGCGCGACATTCCGGGAGTCATCGTCCAAGGTCGCTACGACGTGGTCTGTCCGGTGGATAACGCTTGGGCGTTGCATCGAGTCTGGCCGGAAGCGGAACTGCGGATCATCGGCACCGCCGGCCACGCCGCC
>JAWOHQ010000401.1:0-3628 GCA_046485105.1 Candidatus Competibacteraceae bacterium
CTGGATTCTCGATGCCGGACAGCGCTTGGCCGACGACCACGCCGCCGGTCGGGCAGCGATCCGGGCCGCTGAGGTGGCGAATTTCGACGAAAGCGGGATGCGGGTCGGCGGCCGGCTGCATTGGCTGCATGTGGCGGCGACCGCCACCGTCGTGTACTACACCGTCCATCCCCACCGGGGTGCGGAGGCGATGGACGCTGCGGGGATCCTGCCCCATTTCACCGGCACGGCGGTGCATGACCACTGGCAACCCTACGGCACCTATACCGACTGCACCCATGCGTTCTGCAACGCCCATCACCTGCGCGAGTTGCGGTACTGCGAGGAGTTGACCGGGCATTTCTGGCCCTACGCCCTGCGCCATCTCCTGGTGGAAGGCCACCAGTCGGTCATCGCCGCCCGCGCCGCTGGCCGCACCGCCTTGGCCCCCGAGTATATCGCCGGATTGCTGGCCCGCTATGACCGGCAGGTGACCAACGGCTTGCGGGCTTGTCCGGTCCGCCCGCCGGAACCGGGACGGAAAGGCCGGGTCAAGCAGCATCCGGCGACGAACCTCCTCTTGCGACTGCGCGATGACAAAACCGAGGTCTGGCGCTTCCTGACCGATTGGCGAGTCCCTTTCGACAACAATCGGGCGGAACGGTTGGTGCGTCCGGTCAAGGTCAAGCTGAAGGTCATCGGCGGCTTCCGTGCCCTGGGGGGGCTCCACGGCCTTCTGCATCCTGCGGTCGGTTTGGGAAACCAACAAACTGAACGACATCAATCCATTCGATACCCTCAGGCTGGCGTTTGAGGGTAGGTGGTTACAATTCGGGATAGTGATAATCGTGCGACTGGGCAGTGTAGAAGACGTCATCTTTAATGCTTCTTTGTTAGCAGTCAATCTCTGAATTTCTCAAAATAGGTTAGATCGACATCGTAGATTGTCCGTTTTTTGACTCCGAGTTCAACACGCTGAAACATTTCCACTAATTTGGCACCATCGACAAGCTCAACTTTTGGCGCTCCCTCTCTATTGGCTTCGACTATAGCTGCATTGGTAAATGAAGATGTTGTGATGATGATTCCTTTCTCGGCTCTCCCGATCATGGCGTTTCGAAAGTCACCCACCTGAGAACGGCCAACTAAATTACCCTCTGCGTAGCGTTTGCATTGAAAAAATACTTTGAAACTTACGAATGGATTTATCTCCAGCGTGCCGAAGCCATCTATACCACCATCGGCTGAGCCTCCCGTAATTTCGACATTTTCAAATCCTGATTCACGTAGGAGTTCCCGAGACACTTTCTCAAAGCCGAGTGGACTTAATGAGCGAAGAATGGCAATCAAACTCATTTTATGATCTGCTTGTGGTGTATCCGGAGCCGGGGCTTCCTCATCTATTGCTTCAGCCTGATCAGCGACTTTTTGTTTCCGGTTCTCAGCGTGAATTGTCACCCATTTCTTGAATATCTCGGCAGCCTGAGCTTCATTAATATGTGCCGTACGGCCCTTCTCCGTGAGCGTCCAAGTACCATGTTTGGACGATTCAAGCAGCCCTTCCCAGACAAGATACTGCCTCGCCCAGGCAACCTGATTGTTAAACCTGTTGCCACCGGATTTCAAAGTTTCGTCCAGAACCTTGTCTGGGAGGTTAAGGTTCTTGGCGATACGGTCCGAAACCTCTCTCGGCCTGCCGGAATCCCCGAGATCACGAAGCGCATCAAGAAGCGGTCCAAACCACTTTACAAATTCGGCTTTTGATTTACGCGCCATTAGTTTTCTCTTTGACTGCTAACGAGGAGATGATCGGCGGAGCGCAGAGGAGTCATGTTTGATCTCCCCGTTCTTCCGCAAACCAGGGATTTTTATCCAAAGATGGGGGACGAACAGCGGCACGCACTGCCGCAAAGCGGATTACATTCCATGGCTCCCCTCGCGCGCAAGCCTTTGAAAGACAACCATAGATGAAACCACGAACGACCGCAATCCCCGGATTCCCGCGCCGCTGATCCACACCGAGCGGCCGTCGTGCCCTCCGCGACCGCTTCCTCTGATCAGCATCAAACCGAGCAGCGCCGCCGGGAGCGTCGTGCCCTGGAATCCTCGCCGAGGCTCCGATAGGCGACCGAGAACAGCACGGCATGGAGAAGCAGGGCGACAGTCGTTCAACCAGATCATCGGGAACTTCCAGGCTGGGAGGCTCCAGCCTCGGACGCGCGGAAGAAGCGGCCGATTTATCGCTTCGGTCGCTGGACCACTGCCCGTGGGTTGCCGGTGGGTAGCGGCCCGCGACCGTTTTGTTGCACCATGAACGACGCGCTTCGCCATCCCTTTCAGGGGAAAGGCGACGCACCCCGACGGTGACAACGACCGACATGACCGAACCACATCCCAGTTCCGCCCCTCCTCCCGACGCGCTACGCGAGATCGTCGCGGGCGTGGCCGCTGCGACGGGAGAAGCCTTTTTCGACGCCCTCGTTCAACACCTCGCGCGGGCGCTGCGGGTCAAGTGCGCCTGGGTGACCGAATGGCACGAAGCGCCTCGACGATTGCGCGCCTTGTCGTTCTGGGTCGACGGCCGCTACATCGCGGACTACGAGTACGCCATCGCCGGCACGCCCTGCGAGCCGGTCATCACCAACCGACAACTGACCGTGGTGGCGGATCAGGTGGTCGGGCTGTTTCCGCAAGACCCCGATCTGGCACCGCTGGGCGCGGTCAGCTACATGGGGCAACCGCTGCTCGACACCGACGGGCGAATCCTCGGCAACCTGGCCGTGCTCGACAACCGCCCCTTGCACGCCGATGCGACGATTCAGGCGATCTTCAGCATTTTCACGGTGCGGGCCGCCGCGGAACTGGGTCGCGTGCGGCGCGACCGCGCGCTCCGGGAACGCGAGGCGAAACTGTCCCTCCTGATCGACAGCGCGATGGACGTCATCCTCGAACTGGACGGCGACTTTACTCTCACCCGCATCAACCCGGCGGGGGAAGCGCTGTTTCAATGCCGCGCGGCGACAGCGCTGGGCCAACCGGTTCGCCCGTTCTTCAGCGCGGACTCCCTGGCCCGACTGCACGATCTGGCGAACGCGCTAACCCGCCAGCCGCAAGGCCAGCAGTCGCTGTGGATTCCCGACGGATTGGCGGCGCTCCGCGCGGACGGCCGCTCCTTTCCGGCCGACGCCACGCTGTCGCGGTTCGAACTGGCCGGATCGACCTACTTCACCCTGATCCTCCGAAACGTCGCCGAGCGCCTTCAAGCCCAGGAGCGCATCCATGCCCTCACCCATCAGGCGGATTACCTGCGCGCCGAACTGGAAGCGCTGCGGGGCGTCGATGAAATCCTGGGCGAAAGCGAGGCCGTGCGCCGCCTGCGGGTCGAGATCGATCAGGTGGCGGGCGCCGACGCCACCGTGTTGATCACCGGCGAAACCGGCACCGGCAAGGAATTGATCGCGCGGGCCATCCACCAGCGCGGCGCCCGGCAGGACCGGCCGTTGATCAAGGTCAACTGCGCAGCCATCGCCGCCAACCTGCAGGAAAGCGAGTTCTTCGGCCACGAAAAGGGCGCTTTTACCGGCGCGCTCCAGCGCCGCGACGGCCGCTTCAAGCTGGCGGACGGCGGCACGTTGTTCCTCGACGAAGT
>JAWOHQ010000439.1:0-3762 GCA_046485105.1 Candidatus Competibacteraceae bacterium
GTCGGGCGCTTCGTCGAGGTCAGCGACGTCTTCAGGGTCGAGCGCGGGCACCGTGGCGGCGATGATGGGCGCGAAATGATTGGCAAACTCGCCGGCGCGCTGGAGCAGTTCCAGCTCGCGCAGGCGGCTCTCCAGCCGCTCGCGACGGCGGCGCAGGGATTGGTGGATGGCTTCGGGCGAGGACGCCAGACGGCGTTGCAGGATGGTCAGGGCGAAGCCGACGGTGCCGGCGCGCTGGTCGTTTGCCAGCGCCTCGACGCGGTTGAATTCGGTCCGGACGTATTCGGTGACGGCCTGGTAGAGCGCCGCTTCCCGCGCGGAGAGGCGATAGGGCACCGTGTAGGCGATGCGCTCCGGAAACAGCGGCGTGCCGTCGAACTTGCGCAGGTTTTCCTTGACCATGCGCCGCATGAGATCGGACACATCGGCGGAATGCACCCCGTCCCGGTACTTGCCCTCGAAGCGGTCGCCGTCGAGCAGCGCCATAAACAGTTGGAAGTCGGCTTCCTTGCCGTTATGCGGCGTCGCCGACATGAGCAGGAAGTGGCGCGTGAGACCGGAGAGCAGTTGGCCGAGATGGTAGCGCTTGGTGTATTTGGTCTCGCCCCCGAAGACGGTAGCCGACATTTTGTGCGCTTCGTCGCACACCACCAGGTCCCAGCGACAATCGGGCGCTTGCAGCATGTGCTGCACGTCCTCATTGCGCGCGAGCTTGTCGAGGCGGGCAATGCACAGGTTGGTTTCAAGGAACCCGTTGCCGGTGCGCGCGGCTTCGAGCTTGTCGTTGGTGAGAATCTCGAAGGGCAGATGGAAGCGTCGATAGAGTTCGTCCTGCCACTGCTCGGCCAGGCTGCCGGGGCAGACGATCAGGCAGCGTTGCAGGTCGCCGCGCGCGATGAGTTCCTTGATGAGCAGACCGGCCATGATGGTCTTGCCCGCGCCGGGGTCGTCGGCCAGGAGAAAGCGCAGCGGCTGGCGTGGCAGCATGTGTTCATAGACGGCGGTGATCTGGTGGGGCAGCGGTTCCACAACCGAGGTATGGACGGCCAGTACGGGATCGAACAGGTGAGCGAGGCGAATCCGCTGGGCTTCGGAGACGAGACGGAACCGTGCGCCATCGCCGTCGAAACTCCACGGGCGACCGGCCTCGACGATGTCGAGGCGAGGCTCGTCGTGGCGGTAAAGCAACTCGTTGGCGACTTTGCCGTCGGCGGTCTTGTAGGTGAGTTCGAGGGCTTCCGCGCCGAACCACTGGACGTTGACGACGGTGACCAGCGCGTCGGGCACGATGCCGCGCAGGGCCGCATGGGTCTGGAGTTGTTCGAGCTTCATCATCCCGGTTGGTCTTCTTTATTAGAGAGGCCGATCTAGGCCACAATAGCGGTCTTCGTGCATTCGGTTCCAGTCCATCGGCGCGGGGTAGAAAAAGAACGAACGGGTATTCGAGCGGGTATCAAACCCGATCATCTGGAACGGTAGCTTTATAGAACAAAAGGATAGTCGCGATATGCTCCTGATGATCGACAACTATGACTCCTTCACCTACAACCTGGCTCAGTATCTGGGCGAACTGGGCGAGGAGGTGCGGGTGGTGCGTAACGACCAAATCACTCCAGCCGAAATCGCCGAGCTGCATCCCGAACGCATCGTGATCTCCCCCGGTCCCTGCACGCCCAACGAGGCCGGCATATCGCTGGCCGTCATCGAGCGGTTCGCTGGCCAGATCCCGATCCTCGGCGTCTGTCTGGGGCATCAGAGCATCGGCCAGGCCTTCGGCGGGCGGATCGTCCGCGCGGGCTGCGTCATGCATGGCAAGACCTCGGCGGTCCATCACCGCGGCCGGGGCGTGTTCGCCGATCTGCCCAACCCGTTCACCGTGGTGCGCTATCATTCCCTGGTCATCGAGAAAGCCACCGTCCCGGAGTGCTTGGATATCACCGCTTGGACCGAAACTCCGGACGGCGAACTGGATGAGATCATGGGTGTGCGACACCGGACGCTGCCGGTCGAAGGCGTGCAGTTTCATCCCGAATCCATCCTGACCGAACACGGCCATGCCCTGTTGCGCAATTTTCTGACCTGGCGCTGAGGGGCGTTTTTATGGTTTTTAGCAATTTAATCCATTGAAAATTTAAAATAAAGCCCTCACCCCCAACCCCTCTCCCAAGGGGAGAGGGGAGTTTTTTTACAGACTCTGAACCGCCCCGGAGAACCGTCTTATGTCCATCACGCCCCAGGAAGCTTTGCAACGCACCATCGAACACCGGGAAATCTTCTACGATGAAATGCTGTCGCTGATGCGGCAGATCATGGCCGGCGAGATCTCCCCGGTGATGACCGCCGCCATCCTGACCGGGTTGCGGGTGAAAAAGGAAACCATCGGCGAGATCACCGCCGCCGCCACGGTGATGCGGGAACTCTCCACCAAGGTCCAGGTTCCGCCGCCGCACGAGCATTTCGTGGATATCGTCGGCACCGGCGGGGATGGCGCTCATACTTTCAATATTTCCACCGCCACCATGTTCGTCGCCGCCGCCGCCGGCGCCCGGGTGGCCAAGCACGGCAATCGGGGCGTGTCGTCCAAATCCGGCAGCGCCGACGTTCTGGAAGCGCTGGGCGCGCGGATCGATCTGTCCGCCGAACGGGTGGCTGAGTGCATCGCGATCACCGGCCTCGGCTTCATGTTCGCGCCGAACCACCACTCGGCCATGAAGAACGTGGCCCCGGTGCGCCGCGAGATGGGCGTGCGCACCATTTTTAATATTCTCGGCCCACTGACCAATCCGGCTGGCGCACCGAACCAGCTCATGGGGGTGTTTCATCCCGATTTGATCGGCATCCAGGTGCGGGTGATGCAGCGCCTCGGCGCGCGACATGTGCTCGTGGTCTGGGGCCAGGACGGCATGGATGAGATTTCGCTGGGTGCGGCCACGCGGGTGGGCGAACTTAAGGACGGCGCGATTGTGGAATATGAGATTCATCCCGAGGATTTCGGGCTGGCCATGAGGTCCAACCGCAGCCTCAAGGTCGAAACCGCCGAACAGTCCAAGGATCTGCTGCTGGCGGCTCTCAACAACGAACCGGGCGCGCCGCGCGACATCGTCGCCCTCAATACCGGGGCGGCGCTGTACGCCGCCAACCTGGCCGACACCATCGGTGCCGGCGTGCGCCTCGCCCAAGACACCCTCGCTAGCGGCGCGGCGCGCGCCAAGTTGGACGAATTTGTCCAAGTGACGCAGAAGCTGGCCGCATGAGCGATACGCCCGACATTCTGAAAAAAATCCTGGCCCGTAAGGTTGCGGAAATCGCCGAACGCGACGCACGAGTGAGTCTGGATGAACTGCGCCGTCAGGTCGAAAAGCTGCCGCCGCCCCGACCGTTCCTGGAGGCGCTGCGGCGAACTATCAGCCAGGACCGACCGGCGGTCATTGCCGAGATCAAGCGCGCTTCGCCCAGCAAGGGCCTGTTGCGCGACCCGTTCCAGCCGGGGGATATCGCCCGGAGCTACGCCGCCGCCGGCGCCGCCGCGCTGTCGGTACTGACCGACCGTGATTTTTTCCAGGGCCATGAGGATGATTTGCAAGAAGCACGGGCGGTCTGCGAACTGCCGGTGCTGCGCAAGGATTTCATCATCGACCCGTACCAGGTCTACGAGGCGCGCGGGATCGGCGCCGACTGCATCCTGTTGATCGTCGCCGCCCTGAGCGACGCCGCGCTGCGGGATCTGGCTCAGTTGGCGGCGGAACTGGCGCTGGACGTGCT
>JAWOHQ010000458.1:0-4687 GCA_046485105.1 Candidatus Competibacteraceae bacterium
GCGCCGACAGTCTGCGCGTGCGCGCTACCCAGGCCGCTGCGATCCGTGACGATCTGCCCGGCGCGCTGCTGGCGCCTGCGCCGATCGAGGCCGAGATCACAGTCGGGCCGGAAGGCGCCAGCCTGCGCTCCGGCCGCCTGCGCGCCGACGTGACCGCGGAGGGCCGGATCAGCTTTGCCGACGCCGTGACCGGTGCGTCGCTGCTGGCCGAGCCCGCGCCGCGCTTCATCCGGCCGCCGGCGCGCTGGTTCAAGCCACTGGGCAGCGAGCTCAACCACATCGAGGTGGCGTTCCAGCCGGCCGAGGGGGAGCGCTTCTACGGCCTGGGCCAGCACCAGCACGGCCTGCTGGATCAGAAGGGCTGCGTGGTGGACCTGTGGCACCGCAACACCGAGGTCAGCATCCCGTTCCTGGTGTCCAGCCACGGCTACGGCTTCCTGTGGCACAACCCGGCCGTCGGCCGCGTGGAGCTGGGTCATAACGGCACGCGCTGGGTGGCCGAGGCGAGCCGCCAGATAGATTACTGGGTGACGGCCGGCGCCTACAACGAGATCATGGCGCACTACGCCGACGCCACCGGCTACGCGCCCGTGCTGCCCGAGTGGGCCGCCGGCTTCTGGCAGTGCAAGCTGCGCTACCGCACCCAGGAGGAGCTGCTCGAAGTGGCCCGCGAGTATCACCGCCGCGGCCTGCCGCTGGACGTGATCGTCGCCGACTTCTTCCACTGGACGCGCATGGGCGAATGGCGGTTCGATCCCGACGCCTGGCCCGATCCCGCGGCCATGGTGGCTGAGCTGGATGCGCTGGGGGTCAAGCTGATGGTCTCGATCTGGCCCACGGTGAACCCGGCGGCCGAGACCCACGAGGAGATGGAACGCCGCGGGCTGCTGGTGCGCGCCGAACGCGGCCAGCCCAGCCACATGGCCTTCACCGACGTGGGCGCGGCCGGCCCCGTGTACCTGCGCTACTACGACGCCACCCACCCGGAAGCCCGGCGCTTCATCTGGGAGCGGGTGCGCGCAGGCTATTATCGCCACGGCATCAAGGTCTGGTGGCTGGACGCGTGCGAACCGGAGGTCTACCCGCCCGACCACGAGAACCTGCGCTATCACCTGGGCAACGGACTGGAGGTGGCCGGCCTCTACCCGCTGCTGCACCAGCAGGGGTTCTGGGAGGGGATGAAGGCCGAAGGAGAGGCGGATGTCGTGACGTTGTGCCGCTCGGCCTGGGCCGGCAGCCAGCGCTACGGCGCGGCGGTCTGGTCGGGCGATATTCCGTCCACCTTCGAGGCGCTGGCCGCCCAGGTGCGGGCCGGTCTGAACATCGGCCTCAGCGGCATCCCGTGGTGGACCAGCGACATCGGCGGCTTTCACGGCGGCGACCCGTGCGATTCTTGTTTCTGTGAGTTACTGGTGCGCTGGTTCCAGTACGGCGTTTTCTGCCCGCTGTTCCGGCTGCACGGCATGAGGCAGCCGACGGTTGGTTGGGATGCCGGCGGCCCCAACGAGGCCTGGTGCTTCGGCGACGAGGCCTATGCCATTATCCGTGACCTGCTGTTCCTGCGGGAGCGGCTCAAGCCCTACATCCTGGCGCAGATGGCCGCCGCGGCCGAGACGGGCGCGCCGCCCATGCGGCCGCTCTTCTTCGACTTCCCCGATGATCCGGCCTGTTATGACGTCGAAGACCAGTTCATGTTCGGGCCGGACATTCTGGTGGCGCCGGTGTTGGAGGAGGGCGGGACCAGCCGCCGGGTTTATCTGCCGCATGGCGCGGTGTGGTATGATGCCTGGACGAGCGCGGCGTTGGCGGGCGGGGTGACGCTCACCGTCACCGCGTCGCTGGCGCGCATCCCGGTCTTCGTGCGCGACCAGGCGTTGTTACCGTTATTTGGGAAAGCGAAGTGACATCATGCGGATTGCGATCATTGCACCGGGTAGCCGGGGCGATGTCGAGCCATATCTGGCGCTGGGCAAGGGCCTGGCCGCGGCCGGCCATGTCGTGCGGCTGGTGACGCACGCCAACTTCGCCGGCCTGGCCGCGGCGCACGGGGTCGAGTTTTGGCCGATCGTGGGCGATGTGCAGGAGGTCGCTCAGGGCCAGGAGATGAGCGCGCTGCTGGAGCGGGGCAACTTCGTCGCCATCCTGGCGCGCATGGCGAAGGAGGCGGAGCGGAGCGCGGTGGAGTTCGCCGAGGGTGGGCTGGCCGCCTGCCAGGGCATGGACGCGGTGCTGGCCGGCATCGGCGGGCTGTTCGTGGGCTACGCGCTGGCCGAGAAGCTGGACCTGGCGTTCCTGCAGGCGCACTACATCCCCTTCACGCCGACCCGCGCCTACCCCAGCTTCCTGCTGCCGGGGCTGCCGTCCTGGCTGGGCGGGACCTTCAACCGGGCGTCCTATCACCTGGCGCGCCAGATGATGTGGCAGCCGTTTCGGGCGGCCGACCGCGTCGTGCGCCAGAAGGTGCTGGGGCTGCCGCCGTCGCCCCTGGCCGGGCCGTTCCGCAGCGAGCGTTTCCGCCGGCATCCGGTGCTCTACGGCTTCAGCCCGGCCGTGCTCCCGCCGCCGGACGACTGGGACGCCAGCATCCACGTCACCGGCTATTGGTTCCTGGATCCACCCGCCGATTGGGCACCGTCGCCGGCGCTGCTGGCGTTCCTGCAGGCCGGCCCGCCGCCCGTTTACATTGGCTTCGGAAGCATGAGCAGTCGGAACCCGACCGAGACGGCCGCCCTGATCGTGGGGGCGCTGCGGCAGACGGGGCAGCGGGCGGTCGTGCTGGCCGGTTGGGGCGGCGTGCAGATGGCCGACCTGCCCGACTCAGAGAATGTGAATCTATTGGCGGTCAGTTTGGCTACAAGTGATTGTTGCGGTAATATCTTGGCGAGCAGGAGGAACAACCATGACCCCAGCCAAGCCGACTGTCGAGAACAAGTATAAGCGCGCCCGCGAATTGAGTGGGTGTGCCCCGGATGCACCCGCTACGGCAGCCACCGCCGCGCCGGAGACGCCGGCACAGCACCGGGCTAATCTGCGGCTGCGTTGCGTCGACCGGGAGCGGGTGATCCCCATCCCGACGCGTTTGGAGGCCTTGCTGCCCGCCGACCACTTGGCGCGGCTGCTTTGGGCGGCGACGGAACGGCTGGATTTGACGGCGTTTTATGCGGCCATTGTTGTCGTCATCGGTGGGCCGGGGCAAGCGGCCACGGACCCGCGGATTCTGACGGCGCTCTGGCTCTATGCAACCAGTCAGGGCGTCACCAGCGCCCGCGACCTCAACGATCTGTGCGTCGAACATCTGGCGTATATCTGGCTGTGCGGCGGCGTATCCATGAACTATCATACATTGAGTGACTTTCGCACCCAACACCTGTCAGCGTTGGATGCGTTGCTGACCCAGGTGTTGGGCTGCTTGGATTATGCCGGGCTGATCGCTTATGAGCACACGGCGCAAGATGGCATGCGGGTGCGGGCGAGCGCCGGCGCGGCCTCCTTTCGGCGGGAAGCCACCCTCGAGAAATGCTTGGCGACGGCCAACGCGCAGGTCGCGATCTTGGCGACGCCCGCGGTAGCCACTGAGCCGGTCGCGGCGCGCACACAGGCGGCACGGGAACGTGCGGCCGCCGAGCGGGTCGCCCGCCTGGAAGCGGCGCTGGCCGAGTTGCCCGCGGCCCAAGCCGCCAAACCGGCCGACAAGCAAGCCGAAGCCCGGGTCTCCACCACCGATCCTGAGGCCCGGGTGATGAAAATGGCGGACGGCGGGTTCCGGCCAGCCTACAATTTCGAGTTCGCCACCGACACGGCGCACCGCGTCATCGTCGGCGTGGACGTGACCAACGCGGGCAGTGACAAGGCGGAAATGGCGCCGATGATCCCCCAAGAACAGGCGCGTTGTGCGCAACTGCCCGACGACTGGCTGGTCGACGGCGGTTTTGTCAGCCAAGCGGCCCTGGAAGCCGCGGCCGACCAAGATGTGCGGGTCCTGGCGCCGGTACCCAAACCCAAGGACCCCACCCGTGATCCGGCGTTGCCCCTGGCCACCGACTCGCCGGTGATGGCAGCCTGGCGCAGCCGCATGGCCACGGACGAAGCCAAAGCCACTTACAAGCTGCGCGCTGCCACCAGTGAGTGCGTGAATGCCCAGGCGCGCAGTCGGCATGGCTTGCAACAACTGCGGGTGCGCGGCTTACTGAAGGCGCTGGCGGTCGCTTTGTGGATCGCTATCACGCATGACCTGCTGATCTGGTTGCAGCACCTGGCAACACCGACAATTAGCCCGTCGGCCATGCCGGCGGGCGTCTGAAGTCGCGCCAGCTAACTGGCTACCACAACTGGCACAGGAGCATTAAGGGCCTGAACCCGCGCAATACCCGCGCGGCCCGGCGACTTGGACCGGGTTCCGTGAGCAGTCTTGGCAAGCACATGGACGGGGCACATCCAGACCCGTGCCGCCAGGGCCTCAAAAAACACCCCGTACTGCGTCCAGGGCGATTCAAACGCAGGCCCCCGCCTCTGAGTCCGGGGGCCAGGGGATATTTTCACAGACTCTCAGTTCAACGCGACCCCGCCAGAGAAGGGACGGAAGAAAGTGGACGACCGCACCACCACCACCCGAAAACCATAGTTGTCGTTCCGATGGTTGTTCCAGTTCCTGTTGCGGGCGAGCGCCGAGGCGTTGTCTACATTGTTG